>JAEXTE010000092.1 GCA_023453655.1 Pseudomonadota bacterium | reverse complement strand
GAAAAAATGCGCAGGTCGCTGGTGACCTTGGCACAGAGCATCCGAAGTCAGCTGAGATGGTTGAGTTTCTTCAATCCTCGTTTGCTCAATCCGCTATTTCTGGTGCTATCCGGGCGGCTGGTGTCTGTCTAGACATGTACGTGGTGCCACCCGGGCAGCACCAAAAGAGTGACGCCATCTGTGCAAGGCTGGCTCATATCTCTGGTGAGGCAGTGGAGGTTTTTGTGCCGTATTCTCGTGACTCTCACGGGGCCTTTCAGCTTGGCCAGCCGTTCGCAGCAGCGGCCGGTGATTTTAAGCTGGTTGAGCCCTAACAATTCGTTCAAGCCGATGCCGCTTCGCGGCACGGCTTAACTCAGGTGTTAGCCCCCTGAAGAACAGGTACATCGCACCTATGAGTAAGGTTTACATTCCGGCATCAGATGCGGAGTTGTGGGCACAGTTTTTGGCTGAGCCAGTCAAGCACTGGCGGCAAGGCTACTCTGCCCGCACGCTTGCCTACTCATGGCAAGAGGCAAATGGCTTTCCATCCGAGGTTGCGGCAGTCATGACGCCACACTTCCCTTCGGCGGAGGTGTTACTTGCTTTGCCAGAGCATCAAGTCGCACTGCCCGGTGGCTCGCGCCCATCTCAGAACGATGTTTGGGTTCTGGCCAAATCTCAAGGTCAGCTCATCTCCATCGCGGTAGAGGGAAAAGTGTCTGAGCCGTTCGGGCCAACGATTCAAGAGTGGCAAGCCGAGCCCAGCCCTGGAAAGACAAAGAGACTCGCGTATCTGCTTTCACTTCTCGGGTTGCCTGATGCTCCAGACACGGTTCGGTACCAGCTGCTTCATCGGACGGCGTCAGCCATCATTGAGGCGCAGCGGTTCAACGCTGCTCATGCGGTGATGCTGGTTCACTCGTTCAGCCAATCAAATGAGTGGCTCCAAGACTACGCGGAGTTCGCCGCTCTCATGGGCGGCACTACCGCTGCATGCAACAGCATGGTCTCGGTAGGCAATCGCTCCGGTGTCCAGCTTCATCTGGCTTGGGTTTGCGGCAATCCAAGCTATCTTTCCAGATGATTCGGCAGGGGGCTAACAGTTCATTCAAGCCGACGCCGCTTCGCGGCGCGGCTTAATTCGGGCGTTAGGCCGCTAATGAGCTTCGGCGCGTTTGACAATATCGTTCTAGAGGACACGTTCGTCTTCTCGTGGCATCGTGCCCACGACCTGCTCACGTTCAACGTGCTGGCAAGTCTACTGCAAAGCCATCCGGAGGCATCGCCACCCGCGTCCCGCGATTGGGCGTGCTATCGGCCAGCCGTCATCCGGCGTTACATCAGGCGTCAGGCCGCCAACTGCCTCACCGGTGCGCGGAACAGGTAAAGCCCCAGCCAGTCCGGCCGGAATCGCCCCTCTCGATCCACGATCCCCGACTGCTCGAACCCCAGCCGCCCCAGCAGCCAGCCGGGACGCTCGCCGACGGGATTCATCACCGGATCGCTGGTGAACGCGCGCTCATAGCCAGCCGCCCTGGTGCGCTCCAGCACCTTCGCGTCATAGCGCCCATGCGGATACGACATCGTCGCCGGCGGCACGTCGCTGCCCAGGTGCTGCCCGACCAGCTGCCGCGCGGTAGCGAGTTCGGCGTCGAGGTCGTCGGCGCGGGTCATCGGGGTGTGGGTCTTGCCGTGCACGCCGATGGCCATGCCGCCGGCGTGCAGTTCCCGTAGTTCGTCGCGGGTGACCATCTGCCGCACGCCGTCGTCCATGGCGGCGGCGAAGGGGGCGAGCAGTCGGTTGCGCGTGTCGGTGTCCAGCGCCTCGATCGCGGCGATCACCTGGCGCAGGCCGTCGATGGTGTCGGCGGGGGCGGGCTGCAGCGGGTGGCGGGCCTCGGCCAGTGCCTGCAGCAGGGCGGGCACGCGCACGGTGTCGCGTCGGAAGGCGGCGATCAGCCGTTCCTGGAAGAAGGGTTCGTTGCGGTCCACCACGTCGGCCACGGTGAACAGCAGGGCGGGCATGCCGGCCGCCTGCAGGCGGGGCAGGGCGTGGGCGTGGTTGTCGGCCCAGCCGTCGTCGAAGGTGATCAGCAGGGCGCGGTCGGGCAACGGCGTGCCGTCGCGGCGCGCGGCCAGCACCTGGTCCGCGGACACCACGTTGTAATGGCGGCGGAAGAAGGCCAGACAGCGCTCCAGCAGACCGGCCTCTAGCGTGTAGTCGGGATCGCAGGTGGCCCAGCGCGGGTCCTGCTCGGTCAGCACGCGGTGGAACATGATCACGGTGAGCGCGCGGCGGTTGCGCAGGCGGTGGTACAGGCCCAGCAGTCCGCTGCGATAGAGTGCGCGCTTGACCAGATCCGCGATGCCCGACATGCGTCCTGAAACCTCCGTCATCATTCCCACGTGGAACCGGCGCGACATGGTCGCGCGGGCGATCGATTCGGTGCTGGCGCAGACGCGGCCCGTGGAGGAGATCATCGTCGTCGACGACGGCTCCACCGATGGCACCGGCGAATTCCTTGCCCAACGCTATGCAGAACGGATCACGCTGCTGGCTCAGGCCAACGCAGGGGTGTCGGCGGCGCGCAACACGGGCCTGGCCGCGGCGCGTGGACGTTATCTGGCGCTGCTGGACAGCGACGATGTGTGGCTGCCGGAGAAGACCGCGCGGCAGGTGGCCTTCCTGGAGGCCAACCCCGGCATCGGCATGGTGCTGTGCGACGTGTACCGCGTGGACGCCGATGGCGGGCTGATCGATGTGTTCGAGCGGCGCCGGCAGATCCCGGTGGACGGCCCGGCGCTGCAGTGGGTGCTGCGCGATCCGGCGCTGGCGCCGCTGTCGGCACTGATGCGGCGCGAGGTGTACGAGGACGTGGGCGGGTTCGACACCGCGCTGCGCACGGCCGAGGACCTGGACTTCCACCTGCGCGTGGCGGCGCGCTGGGGCATCGGCGTGGTGGCCGAACCACTGGCGCGGGCGCTGCGCGGGCACGACGGGCTGTCGGCGCTGGCCTCGACCGAGGATGACTACATCGCGGTGATGGAGCGCGCGGCCGAGCGGGCGGAAGGGGTGGTGCCGGAGCCCGCGCGCCGCCAGGCGCTGGCGACGGCCTATCTCAAGAACGCGGAGAGCTGCATCTGGCGCCAGCGCTATGCCGACGCCTGGGCGCTGGCGCGCAAGGCCAGGCGCCTGGAGCCGGATGCGGCCCTGCAGGCGCGGATGCGGCGGTTGCCAGTGCTGGCCGCCAAGCGCATGATGCGCGCCGTGTTGCCGAAGCGCAGCCCCACTGCCTGAGCCTGCCCTGCATGCGTCGGCGTGCGGCGCCGTGAGGTGCCAGGCCATTCCCGCTTGCTGAACAGGCTGTCGCAGCGCCTTTCCGGAGGCCGCTATGCGGCACGGCTCTTGCGTGGAAGATCTCTCCACTCCCCAAGCCCGCCGGCGCGCCCGCGTCCCGTGCCGGCCCGGTGCACCCGGCCCTGCCGGGAAGGATCGACTGTGTCAGCAGGACGCCAGACCGCTCCCTTCGGCTTCGTCGTCGCCTTCGACGGCGGGCGTCTGCGCCTTCGCCAGCAGGGACTGCAGCAGCAGCTGCATTCCACGCCGGATGGCGAGGTGTGTTTCCTCAGTCCCTTGGCGATGCCGCGCCTGGACGCGGTGGCCGGGGCGATCCTCGCCGAGGGCTGCTCCGCGCTCGGGCACCTGCCCGGTAACGTGCTGTGCTTCGCGCTGCGTTCGGGCCGGCACGGCCCTGAGTGCATCGTGGCGCGCGACGTCGTGGGCGCCCTGCCGCTCTACGTCGTCCCCTCGGCCAACGGGCCGACCGCGCTTTCGTCCCTGGCCCGGCTGCGCCCGGATTGCCCGGCCTATGTGCCCCGGGTGAACCAGGACGCGCTGCCGGAATACCTGTTGTTCCGGCACGTCAACGGACCGGCGACCCTGTTCGACGGCGTCCTGGCCCCGCTGCCGGGCCATGCGATCGTCTGGCGCGACGGCGAGGCCGCGCATCGGCGCTACTACGCGCTGCAGGCGAGCTTCCGCCAGGGTGGCGCCGGGCCGTTTCTTTCCGGCCTGGCGCCGCGCCTGCACGACAGCCTGGACCGGGAGTCGGCCGGGCAGCGCGCAGGGGTGATGTTCTCGGGCGGCCTCGACTCGTCCTGGCTGGCGCATGCCCGCCCGGAGCGCGACCTGGCCCTGTACACGGTGTCGTTCCCCGGCAGGGCGCAGGCCGACCTGGAGGCCGCGCGGCGGGCGGCGAGCGGCCTGGGCCGCGAGCTGCACGTGGTCCACATGGAGCGCGAGGCGTACGCGGCGCGGCTTCCGCAGGTCGTGGCGGAGCTCGGGCTGCCGATCGACCACCCCAACTACGTCGGGCGCAGCATGCTGTTCGCGCGCGCGGCCGGGGATGGGATCGAGCGCCTGCTCAGCGGCGATGGCGCGGACACGATCTTCGGCGGCTCCTGGCACGTCTCGATCCGCAAGTTCCTCGCCGTGAAGCGGCTGCTGCCGGGATTCGCGGCACGGCTGCCGCTGCGCGGCGATCTGGGGCGCAAGCTGGCGATCGCGCTCGGCACCGGGGTGGACGAGCTGATCGCCGACGACGCCCACTATCCAGCCGCCGCGGCGCGGGGGCTGCTTGCGCCGGACGCGCAGGATCCGCGCGCTTCCTGGCGTGCGCTGATGGCCACCGCACGCGATCTCCCGCCGCTGGAACGGGCGTTCTTCATGGGCTGCATGACCGCGCCCTCCAGCGACTGCGCCGCGCAGACCGCCATGGCCTGGTCGGCCGGCGTCGGCATCGGCTATCCCTACCTGGCGCGGGAGATCCTCGAACTGGCCAACGGCGTGCGCGCCGATCGCAAGCTGCGTGGCTTCCGGTCGAAGGCGTTGTTCCGGCAGGTGGCCCGGGACGTCGTGCCGCGCGAGATCGTGGAGCGGAAGAAGTGCGGCCTGCCGGTGCCGCTGCAGGACTTCATCGCCGGGGCCGGCGGCCTGCTGCGCTACCGTGCGCTGTTCGGCGGCGACGATTGCGCCTGCGCGGAGCTGCTGGACCGGCGCGGGCTGGATGCGATCCTCGCGCGGCTGGACCAGGGCCAGGCCACGGCGGCGGACCTGGAGCTGTGGCTGCGGCTGGCGAGCCGCGGCGAGCGCCTGGACTAGCCTGCGGATGCGTCGGCGTCGGCCTGCAGGGTCGCGCGGCGGATCTTGCCGGTATCGGTCTTGGGCAGGGCGTCGCGGAACTCGACCAGGCGCGGCACCATGAAGTCCTCCAGGCGCGCGGCGCAGTGGGCGATGACGTCGCGCGGGGTCAGTTGCACGCCGTCCTCCACCACCAGCAGCGCCTTGAG
>JAEXTE010000032.1 GCA_023453655.1 Pseudomonadota bacterium | reverse complement strand
ACGCGCTGGCGCACGTGTCCGCCGCCACCATGGCCCGGCTGCACCGCCGGCGGCATGCCGCGCTCGAGGTGCCGGGCAGGCGCTGGCGCTGGCGAATGCCCGCGGCGGCGTTCGCCTCGCTGCTGGTAGTCGCCGCGGGGCTGGGCGTCGGCCTGCGCACCGCGGGCGACCCGCCGGTCGCGCCCGAGGCGCCGATGGTCGCCGCCGCCAGCCCGGAGACCGGCATCGAAACCGTGCTGGACGAACTCGACCAGACCCCCGACTTCTACGTCTGGCTCGCCTCCGGCGAAGCCGACCTGATCGCGATGGAGTGAACCATGTCGCCGCGTAACCGCCTGCTTGCCCTCGTCCTCGCCCTGGCGCCGCTGGTCGCCATCGCGCAGCCGCAGACCACCCCCCTGCCCGCCTGGGACCAGCTCACCGCCGAGCAGCGCGAGCTGCTGCTGGCGCCCGTGCGCGAGCGCTGGAACCGCAGCGAACCCGAGCGCCGCGCGCACATGCTCGAGCATGCGCGTCGCTGGCAGTCGATGACTCCCGAACAGCGCGAGCACGCCCGCCACGGCATGAAGCGCTGGCGCAGCCTGCCGCCGGAACAGCGCCAGAACGCGCGCGCGCTGTTCGAGCACACCCGCGGCATGCCCGAGGGCGAGCGCAAGGCGCTGCTCGAGCGCTGGAAGGCGATGACGCCCGAACAGCGCAAGGCCTGGGTCGAGGCGCATCCGCCGTCGCGGGAGGATCGCCCGCGCTGAGCGGACGCGGCCGCCTCAGGCGGCGCCGCGTTCCGGCCAGACGGTCCTGGCCAGCAGCTCGTCGTCCCAGTCGAACGCCAGCGCGCCGTCCCTGAGCAGCAGGGACACGAAGTTGTAGACGTTGCGGGCGTACATCTCGCTGGCGTGCAGTGCGCCCTGGCTGGCGAGATCCAGCGGGCCGGCGATGGTCACCCCGCCGCTGTCGATGGTTTCGCCGCGGCGGGTCAGCTCGCAGTTGCCGCCGGTCTCGGCGGCGAGATCGACGATCACGCTGCCGGGCTTCATGCCGGCCACCATCTGCGCGCTGACGATCTTCGGCGCCGGCCGCCCGGGCACGGCCGCGGTGCAGACGATCACGTCGATGCCGCGCAGGTGCTCGCCCAGGCGCTGCTGCTGCAGCGCGCGCTCCTCGTCGGTGAGCTGCCGTGCATAGCCGCCCTCGCCCGCCGCGCTGACGCCGAGGTCGAGGAAGCGGCCGCCCAGCGATTCGATCTGCTCGCGCGTCTCCGGACGCACGTCGAAGCATTCGACCTGCGCGCCTAGGCGCCTGGCCGTTGCGACGGCCTGGAGACCCGCCACGCCGGCGCCGACCACCAGCACCTTGGACGGCCGGATCGTACCGGCGGCCGTGGTCAGCATCGGGAAATAGCGCGGCGCCAGCTGAGCGGCGATCAGCACCGCCTTGTAGCCGGCGATGCCGGCCTGCGAACTGAGGATGTCCATGGCCTGGGCGCGCGTGGTCCGCGGCAGGCGCTCGAGCGGGAAGGCGACCACCCCCGCATCGCGGATCGCCGCGCCTCGCGCCTCGTCCGCCTGCGGCTGCAGCGCGCCGACCAGGACCGCGCCCGGCTTCAGCCGCGCGATCGCGTCCGGCGGAGGCGGCTGCACGCACAGCACCACGTCCGCGCCCTCGACGACATCGCCGTCGAGCACCGCGGCCCCGGCATCGGCATAGGCCTGGTCGGGGAAGTGCGCCAGCGCGCCCAGCCCCCGCTCCACTCGCACCGTGGCGCCCGCGGCCACCAGCTTTTTCGCGGTCTCCGGCGTCAACGCCACCCGCCGCTCGCCCGGCGCGCTCTCGCGCGCGACCGCAATGATCACCGTCATGCATCCATCCCCGCGGAAGTCGCAGCCATCCTAGCGAATCGCCCCGGCAGGCGCGATGCGATGGCGGGGCGGGGAAAACCGGTTGCCGGCCCGGACGCCGGCAGCGCCGCTCAGCCGTGGCGGCGCTGCAGCGGCGGCTGGGTCGCGGCCTCTTCGGCCGCCGCGTTGATCCGCTGCCACAGCTGCTTCATCGCCTCGTCGAACGGCGAATCGACGGATCGGACCTGCGCCGTGCCCTGCGCCACCATCGCCGCGAGTTCCTCGGGCGAGACCACGGTCTTGCGCAGGCCGCGGCGGTTGACGATCAGGAAGCGGCCGGTAAGCGGGCTGATCCAGGCGATGCGGCCGGCGCTTTCCTGCCCGTCCTCGTCCACCAGGCGCAGGCCCTGGCCGACGCGCAGGCGGCGCATGCGTGCGGCGATCGCCGGATCGAACTCGAGCTGGGCGCTGCCGCCGGCCACGCGCAGCACGCCGTCGCCCTCGGCCGGCTCGCCATCGTCGAGCTGCGGCTGGTGGACGGTGCGCGGCGTATCGGGCAGCGCCAGCGCGGAGATGATGCGCGCCATCGCGTCGCGCGCGCTGCCGGCTTCCATGCCGCAGTTGGCGTAGCACTCGCCCAGCGGAACCTGCAGCGCCAGCAGCTGGCGGGCGACGACCGCGCCACGCACCTCGGCGGCATCGACATCGACCTGCACCATGGCATCGCCGAGGTTGATGGCGGCGAGGTGGCGCTCGGACTCGGCACCGTCGCGCAGCCAGGTCTGGGTGAGGTGGTGGCGCCAGTGGCGGTCGAGGAAATGGGCGACCGCAGCGGTCAGCGGCCGCCCGGCCAGGCGCGAGGCCACCAGGTCGGCGGCGCTGCGCCGGGCCTGCTGCAGGCGCTCGCGGCCGTGGATGGCCTCGGCGGCGCGCTTCTCCGTCAGCTCGGCCCGGCGGCGCTGCTGGTCGAGATGGTCACGCAGTTCCGCGGCGGCCAGCTCGAAGATCGCCTGGTCGTCCTGGTACTCCTCGACCACGCGGTCGACCGCGTGCCCGGCCTGGTTGAGCGTTTCCTGGTCCTGCGGGGTCTTGCCCTCGTTGCCGTCGCAGGCTTCGGTCACCGCGTCCAGCAGCCGGCGCGCGGGATGGCTGCGCCGGTTGAACAGCGAGTCGTCGGTCAGCGCCACCTTCAGGTACGGCACCACCAGCTTGCCGTACAGCTGGCGCGCGTCGCCGACCAGGTCGTTGGCGTCGAACAGCGACTGGAACAGGATCCCGATCAGGTCGATCGCGTCCTCTTCGTCGCCGCTGAAATGGGTATGCGCCGGGTCGAACCCGATCTGGCGCACGCCGTCGAGCAGCGAATGCCGGATCACGTCGGCCAGCGGGCGCGAATCCTCGCCGGCCAGCACCTTCTCGAACGGCGCCGGGTCGTCGCCCTGCAGCAGCGAGGCGAGGCTGACCAGTTCCTGGGTGTCCAGCACGTGCCCGCCGGAGGGCGCGGACTGGGTGGGCACGGCCGGAATCGCGGACCGACCCAGCCCCTGCG
>JAEXTE010000020.1 GCA_023453655.1 Pseudomonadota bacterium | reverse complement strand
GCGTTCCGCAGCGAGATCCGTTCGTGGTGGCCGCCCGAGCGCGAACTGGTGGGCGCGGGCTATGCCCGGTTCGACTGGCCGTTCGAGCCGGTCGCGGTCCCGCGCTTCACGCTCGAGGCCGACTGGCCGCTGGCGCGCCTGCTCGGCTATTTCTCCAGCTATTCGGCCACGCGCCGCTGCCGCGAGGCGACGGGCAGCGATCCCGTCGCCAGCCATGCCGGGGCGATCGCCGCGGCCTGGGGCGACCCGGACGCCACGCGCCGGCTGCGCTGGCCGCTGTCCGTGCACGCGCGGAGGAAGCCGTGACCGGCTGGGGCATCATCGGCTGCGGCGACGTCACCGAGGTCAAGAGCGGCCCGGCGCTGCAGCAGGCCACGGATTCGAGCCTGGTGGCGGTAATGCGGCGCGATGCGGCCAAGGCCGCGGACTACGCGCGCCGGCACGGCGTGCCGCGCTGGTACGACGACGCGCGCGCGCTGATCGAGGATCCGGGCGTGGACATCGTCTATGTCGCCACGCCGCCTTCCACCCACGCGCAGTACGCCATCGCCGCGCTGCGGGCCGGCAAGCCGGTGTACGTGGAAAAGCCCATGGCGCGCACCTCGGACGAATGCGAGGCGATGCTGGCGGCCAGCCGCGCGGCCGGCCTGCCGCTGTTCGTGGCCTATTACCGGCGCGCGCTGCCGCGCTTCCTCAGGGGGCGCGAGCTGCTGCTGGCGGGTGCGATCGGGGAGCCACGGCGGGTGCGGACCGTGCTGCACCGCGTGCTCGATCCCGCCTGGGGCAGTGCACCTGAACTGCCCGGGCGGGTCCGTCCCGAGGTGTCGGGCGGTGGCCTGTTCGTGGACCTGGGCAGCCACACCCTCGACCTGCTGGATTTCCTGCTCGGACCGCTGAAGGCGGTGGACGGGCAGGCGCGCTCGGTGTCGGGCGCCTATCCGGCCGAGGACCAGGTGCGCATGCGCTTCGCCTGCGGCGGGGTGGCCGGCGACGGAGAATGGGATTTCTGCAGCGACGCGCGCCGGGACCTGGTCGAGATCGAGGGCGACGCCGGCCGGCTGCGCTTCGCCAGCTTCGACGAGCAGCCGGTCGTGCTGGAGAACGCCGCGGGACGCCGGCGGTTCGACATTCCCCATCCGCCGCATATCCAGCGCCCGCTGGTGGAGACCGTGCTGGCGCAGCTGCGCGGGCAGGGCGCCTGCCCCTCGACCGGCGAGAGCGCGCTGCGCACCAGCCGGGTGATCGACGCGGTCCTGCGCGATTACCGCAACGCAGCGTCCGCCGCCGGGCGGAGCGGGGCGCTGGGGTAGAATGGGCGCCGGCCGGCTACCCGGCCGACACAATCTGAAACGTCTTCGGGGCGGGGTGCAATTCCCCACCGGCGGTAGGCGGCAGCCCGCGAGGGTCGGCCGCGAGCCCGCGAGCGCCAGCGCGGCTTCGCCCGCGCAGGGTCAGCAGATCCGGTCCGATGCCGGAGCCGACGGTCACAGTCCGGATGAGAGGAGACGGCCATGCGCGGCGCCCAGTCGTGCGTGCGTTTGCGCCCCGTGGGCGTTTCTCGCCTGGCTGCGGGAGACGTATCGATGTTCACGGGTCTGATCGAGGGAGTGGGAACGCTGGCTGCGCGCGAGGCGCGCGGCGGCGACGCGCGGCTGCGTATCGCGGCCGGGACGCTGCCGTTCGCGGACGTGGCGCTGGGCGAGAGCATCGCGGTCAACGGCGTGTGCCTGACCGTGGTCTGGTTCGACGCCACGCACTTCGACGTCGACGCCTCCAACGAGACCCTGGCGCTGACCACGCTTGGCGACCTGGCCACGGGCAGCGCGGTCAACCTCGAGCGGGCCATGCGTCCCGACGGGCGCCTGGGCGGGCACCTGGTCAGCGGGCATGTCGACGGCGTCGGCAGCGTCGTGGAGATCGCCGAAGACGGGCGCGCGCAGCGCTGGACCTTCCGCGCGCCGCGGCCGCTGATGAAGTACATCGCGCGCAAGGGTTCGATCTGCGTCGACGGCGTGAGCCTGACCGTAAACGCGGTGGAGGACGACCGCTTCGAAGTGGCGCTGATCCCGCACACGGTATCGCACACCGCGTTCGGGCAGGCCGCGGCCGGCACCGCGGTCAACCTGGAGGTCGACCTGGTGGCGCGCTACGTCGAGCGGCTGGCGACGGTGCAGGCGCAGGAGGGCGCGGCATGAGCTTCGCGACCGTTCCCGAACTGCTGGAGGAAATCCGCAACGGCCGCATGGTCGTGATCGTCGACGACGAGGACCGGGAGAACGAGGGCGACCTGATCATGGCCGCCGAGCTGGTGCGGCCATCCGACATCAACTTCATGGTCACCCACGCGCGCGGGCTGGTCTGCCTGTCGCTGACCCGCGAGCGCTGCCGCCAGCTCGGACTGCCGCCGATGGTGCAGTCCAACACCTCGCAGCACCACACCAACTTCACCGTCAGCATCGAGGCGGCCGAGGGCGTGACCACCGGCATCTCCGCCTACGACCGCGCCCACACGATCCGCACCGCGGTGCGCCCGGACGCGGGCCCCGACGACCTGTCCCAGCCCGGCCACATCTTCCCGCTGACCGCCGACCCGGGCGGCGTGCTGGCGCGCAGCGGGCACACCGAGGCCGCCGCCGACCTGGCGCGGCTGGCCGGGCTGGAACCGGCCGGGGTGCTGGTGGAAATTCTCAATTCCGACGGCAGCATGGCGCGGCGGCCGGAACTGGAGGTGTTCGCCCGCGCACATGGACTGAAGATCGGCTCGATCGAGGACCTGATCCGCTACCGGCTCGAGACCGAACACACCGTCGAGCGCGTCGACGAGCGCGCCATCGAGACCGCGCATGGTCCGTTCCGGCTGGTTACCTACCGCGACCGCCTCGGCCATGCACTGCACTTCGCGCTGGTGCGCGGCACGCCCGACCCCGCGCGCGCCTGCCTGGTGCGGGTGCAGCCGCAGAACCTGCTGGCCGACGCGCTGCACTGGCGGCGCGACGATTTCGGCCCGGCCACCGGCGAGGTGCTGGCGAGGCTGGCGGCCGAGGAGGCCGGCGCGCTGGTGCTGCTGGACGAGCCGCACGACCCGGCGGCGCTGCTGGCGCGCATCCGCGCGCAGGACGCCGCGCCGCCGAAGGGCAAGGCCGGTGCGGCAGGCGAGTGGCGGCGAAATGGCGCGGGTTCGCAGATCCTGCACGACCTGGGCTTCGGCCGCCTGCGCGTGCTCGGCACGCCGCGCCGGCAGGTGGGGCTGGCCGGGTTCGGGCTGGAAATCGTCGAATACGTGGCGCCGTAGGCCGCGCCGCGCGCGGATACCGGCGCCTACCCCCACCCGCGTTAGAATTCCCCTCCCGTACGAGAACCCCCCGGCATGAGCCATTACGAAGGCGACCTGCGCGCCCCCGACGGCGCGCGCTTCGCGATCATCGCCAGCCGCTGGAACCCGCGCATCACCGATGCGCTGGTGGCCGGCGCGCGCAAGGCCTTCGCCGACCACGGCGTCGACGAGGCCGCGGTGGACGTGG
>JAEXTE010000459.1 GCA_023453655.1 Pseudomonadota bacterium | reverse complement strand
GTTGCGCCGGCGCGGGGGCCCGGGGCGCGGCCGCACCGGGCCCCTGGACCAGCCGCCGGGCGCGACGATGACGCCGCTGCGCGAGACTCCCAGGGTCGCTGCGGACATCCGGCAGCGGCTGGGCTGGCCCGGGGCCTGATCCGCCAGGGCCGGCCGGCACGCGTCGCCGCCGCTGGCCGGCCCGCGCGGCGGGCGGCGTTGACAAGCCCTGGCGGCACCGCGACTGCGCTGCCCGCGATCGGTTGCCGCCGGACGGCCCGGATTCCCCGGCCGCCGCAACCGGGAGCACGTCATGACACCACGGCACATCGTCCTCACCAGCCTGCTGGCAGGTCTCGCCGGCCTGGGCCATGCCCAGCAGCTGCCGCCCGATTCCCGCCTCGGCGACCGCATCCGCGCGCTCGACCTGGCCCACGCGCAGGCGATCTTCAAGGGCGACCGCGCCGCACTGGAGCGCCTCCTGCCCGACGACCACACCGTCAACCATCCGACCAACCGCATCGTGCAGGAGAAGGCGGCGCTGCTGGCGCTGATCGACGAGGGCGTGATCCGGTATACCCGCTTCGAACGCCGTCCCGAACAGCTGCTGTTCTATCCCGACATGGTCGTGGTGATGGGCGACGAGACGGTGGTCCCGGCCGAAGGTGCGCCCAATGCCGGGGTGGTGCTGCGCAGGCGCTACACCAACGCCTGGCGGCTGCATGGAGGCGAGTGGCGCCTGGCGTTCCGCCACGCCAACAACGTGCCGCCGGGTCCGGACCCCGGGAGCGCCGGTCCGCGGCGTTGAGCGGAGCGAAGCGCCGTCAGGATCAGCGCGGCGGCGCAGACAGCTCGCGGGCGTCGAGGAAACCGTTGCGGTCTGCGTCCTGGCGGCTGAACCGTTCGGCCAGGCGGGCCAGGTGCTGGTCCCGCGTCAGCGGCCGTGCCTTGCCGCCTGGCTGCTCGGTGGCGGACAGCACGCCGTCGCCGTCGCGGTCCATGCCATCGAAGGCGTAGCTCATCCAGTCCTGGTATTCGGCCAGCGATACCCGGCCGTCGCCGTCGGTATCCATGCGCGAGAGGTATTCGCGGGTCTCGGTGACCTGCGCCAGCGCCAGCGCCGGCAGCAGCGCGAGGCAGGCGGCGGCGCCCCTTCCCGCGGCGGGGACCGGGCGCCGCGGGGGCATCAGGCCCGCACCGATTGCAGCGAATAGCCCTTCAGGCGCGCCGAGTAGTCCTGCAGCGCGCGGATGCCGGTGGCCTCGGCCTCGCGGCACCAGGCCTGCAGGTTGTGCAGCGCCTCGCCGGCGTTGCTGGTGCGGGCCTCGAGCACGGCGGCCAGGCGGCGGCGGTACTCGACCAGGGTCTGGATGCGCGGGCGCTGCGAGATCCACTGTTGCATCTGTTCGCGCGCTTCCGGGTTGAGCCAGCGGCCGTCGTCGACCAGGCCCTTGCGCAGCTTGCGCGGCAGCAGCGCGCGCAGCTTCGCGCCCGCGGCCTGGGCTTCCTCGCGCAGCGCCGGCATCAGCACGTTGCGCTGGTAGTCGGTCATGGCCTGGAAGCGGTGCGCCAGCAGCGCCTTCATGGTGTCGGTATCGGGCACCTGGATGTTGGGGCGCACGTCGAGCGACGGCGCCACGCGCAGCACCTTCGCCAGGCGCACCTTCTCCAGGCCCTTGATCACCACCCAGCCGATGTCGAACTCCCAGCGGCGCAGGGCGAACTTGGCCGAACTGGGGAAGGCGTGATGGTTGTTGTGCAGTTCCTCGCCGCCGATCCACACCGCCCAGGGGGTGAGATTGGTGGCGGTGTCGGTGGTGGCGAAGTTGCGGTAGCCCCACCAGTGGCCGAGGCCATTGACGACGCCCGCGGCCCAGAACGGGATCCACATCATCTGGATCGCCCAGATCGCCACGCCGGCGAAGCCGAACAGGGCGAACGAGACGAACAGCAGCAGGGTCGGGCCCAGGTTGGCGTGCGGCGTGTACAGGTGCCGCTCGATCCAGTCCTCCGGCGCGCCGCGGCCGTACTGCTCGATGTCCTGGCGCATGGCGCGCGCCTCGCGGTACAGCTCCACGCCGCGCCAGAACACGGTCTTGATGCCCTTGAACTGCGGGCTGTGCGGATCCTCCTCGGTCTCGCACTTGGCGTGGTGCTTGCGGTGGATGGCCACCCACTCGCGGGTGATCATCGAGGTGGTCAGCCACGTCCAGAAGCGGAAGAAGTGGGCGATGACCGGGTGGAAGTCCACGCCCCGGTGCGCCTGGCTGCGATGGAGGTACAGGGTGACCGAGAAGATGGTGAGCTGGGTCGCGACCAGCAGGTAGAGCGCGAGCTGCCAGAAGCCGAACTGGAGCAGGCCACCGGCGAGGAAATCGAGGAAGGACGCGGGCATGACAGGTGTCGAAGCGGAAGGAACCCCGGCATCATGGGGCCCGGACCGCCCCAAGGCCAGCCCCGGGCGGCCCCCGGGGACGACCCTGTTCATCCCCATATCGCATTCATGACCGGCACCCCGCTTTCGCCTCCCCTGATCGAACTCGACGCGGCCACCGTGCTGCGCGACGGCCGCCCCGCCCTGGACCGGGTCAGCCTGCGCCTGCCGCAGGGGCGGCACACGGCGATCCTCGGCCCCAACGGCTGCGGCAAGTCGACCTTCATCCAGCTGCTGACCCGGCAGCTGTATCCGGCCGCGCACGCCGACGGGCGCCCGCCGGTGCGCATCCTCGGCGGGCACCTGTGGGACGTGCGTGCGATCCGTTCGCGCCTGGGCATCGTCACCGGCGCCCTGCACGAAGACCTGCTGACGCTGCCGGGGCTGGGCGTGCGCGACGTCGTGCTCGGCGCCTTCGACGCGCGCCTGGCGCCCCAGGAGGAGGAGGTCGACCCGGCGCGCCTGGACGCCGCCCAGGTCGCGCTGGCGCGGGCCGGCGC
>JAEXTE010000454.1 GCA_023453655.1 Pseudomonadota bacterium | reverse complement strand
GTGATCGTGTCAAGATCGACGCGGCGCGCGTTCTGCGGGTTGTAGGTCAGCGTCGGCCAGTCCTCGAGCGAGGGCGGGTCCAGCGCAACCGGGCCGCAGCCGTCGAGGGTGAAGTGCGCATGGCGGGTGGCGGCGCAGTTGGGGATCATCGCCACCGGCAGGTTGGCCGCGTGCGTCGGATAGTCCTTGACCTTGATGTCGAGCACCGTGGTCAGGCCGCCCAGGCCCTGCGCGCCGATGCCGAGCGCGTTGACGTTCTCGTACAGCTCCAGGCGCAGTTCCTCGGCGCGGTTGGACGGGCCGCGGGCGATCAGGTCCTGGATGTCGATCGGCTCCATCAGCGATTCCTTCGCCAGCAGCATCGCCTTCTCGGCGGTGCCGCCGATGCCGATGCCGAGCATGCCCGGCGGGCACCAGCCCGCGCCCATGGTCGGCACGGTCTTGAGCACCCAGTCGACGATCGAATCGGACGGGTTGAGCATGGCGAACTTGCTCTTGGCCTCCGAGCCGCCGCCCTTGGCCGCCACGATCACGTCCACCTTGTCGCCGGCGACGATCTTCATGTTGACCACGGCCGGGGTGTTGTCCTTCGTGTTCTGGCGCTTGCCGGCCGGATCGGCCAGCACCGAGGCGCGCAGCTTGTTGTCCGGGTGGTTGTAGGCGCGGCGCACGCCCTCGTTGACGGCGTCCTCGAGCGAGCCGGTGAAGCCCTCCCAGCGCACGTCCATGCCCACTTCCAGGAACACGGTGACGATGCCGGTGTCCTGGCAGATCGGGCGGTGGCCTTCGGCGCACATACGCGAGTTGATCAGGATCTGCGCCATCGCGTCCTTGGCCGCCGGGGACTCCTCGCGCTCCCAGGCGGCGGCGAGATTGCGGATGTAGTCGACCGGGTGGTAGTAGCTGATGTACTGGAGGGCGTCGGCGATCGACTGGACCAGGTCGTCCTGCTTGATGGTGGTGGGGGCGTGGCTCACGGCTGGCTCGGCGCTTGCGGGGAATCCCCCATTTTAGCCGGGGAGCCGCGCCCGTTCCGGTTCCGTGGGGGCCATGGCCGCACCGCTGCTTCCCAACGGCGGCCCGTCGCCGACCGTCGGCCGCCACCGACCTTTCCGCGGCCGTCGGCGACTCCGTCCCGGGCCGTCAGGCGCGCCCTGGCGGCGGTGCGGTCGATCCCCGGAGCATCAGGCTGAAGTCCAGGGTCTGCTGGCGGGGGACGTCCTCGGCGCGCAGGATCGCGAGCAACAGCCTGGCCGCGCGGACGCCGATCTCGTGCATCGGCTGGCTGATGGTGGTCAGCGGCGGGCTCAGGTAGCGCGAGGAGGCCAGGTCGTCGAACCCGACCACCGAGAAGTCCTCCGGCACGCGGACGCCCAGGTCCCTGCAGGCGGCGAGCACTCCCAGCGCCATCTGGTCGCTGAAGCAGAATGCGGCGGTCGGCGCGGGGTCTTCGCCCAGCACGCGCCTCGCGGCCTGGTAGCCCGATTCCACCGAGAAATCCCCCGGCACCGGAACCAGCGAGTCCAGCCGGCCGTACGCCAGCGCCGCCGCCCGGGCGCCCTCCAGGCGCTGGCGATGCAGCGGGTTGTCGGGCGGGCCGCCGACCACCGCGATCCTGGCATGCCCCAGCGCGTACAGATGCGCCATCGCCGCACGCGCCGCGGCCGCGTTGTCGATGTGGACGCTGGGAATGCCCAGGGTCGGATCGAACTCGCAGCCATTGACCACGGGTGCCTTGGCGCCGAGCTGGCGGACGATCTCCCGCGCCGTCGGCGGCAGGCGGTGGCCGAGCACGATCATGCCGTCGGCCTGGTTGCGCGGCAGCATCTGCGCGTAGCGCTCCTCTCGCTCGGCCTGGTGCTCGGTATCGCCGAGCAGGACCGCGTAGCCCGCCGCCTGCGCGGCTTCCTCCGCGCCCTTGAGAATGCGGGCGAAGAACGGGTTGCCGATGTCCGGGACCGTGATCAGGATCTTGCCGCAGCGCTGGGTCTTGAGCGTCCGCGCCGAGGCGTTGGGCACGTAGCCCAGCGCGGCGGCAGCCTGCTCGATGCGCCTGCGCGTGTCCGGCAGGACCTTCTCCGGGCGCGAGAGCGCGCGCGACACGGTGCCTGCCGAGACGCCGACGTGCCTGGCGATGTCGTAGATGGTGGCCATGTCCCGGTCCCCGAAGCGTCCGATGCAGTGCACAACGCGTGCCCCGATCATCGCATGCTAGGATCGGATGCAATCGATTGCATCAGGGTGGTTCGGCATGCGGACACTGCAGGGCCCGGCGCTGTTCCTGGCCCAGTTCATTGGCGACCGGGCCCCGTTCGACCGGCTGGACACCCTCGCGGGCTGGGCCGCGGGACTCGGCTATCGCGGCGTCCAGGTGCCGACCAGCACCCCGCACATCTTCGACCTCGCCCAGGCGGCGCAGAGCCAGGCCTATTGCGACGAGCTGGCCGGCATGCTGGCCGGACACGGGATCCGGATCACCGAACTGTCGACCCACCTGCAGGGCCAGCTGGTGGCCGTGCACCCGGCCTACGACGCCCTGTTCGACGGCTTCGCCCCGGAACGCCTGCGCGGGAATCCGGCCGCCCGGCAGGCCTGGGCGGTGGACCAGCTCAAGCTGGCCGCCAAGGCCAGCCAGCGCCTGGGGCTCACGGCCCACGCCACCTTCTCCGGCGCCCTGGCCTGGCCCTACCTCTATCCCTGGCCGCAGCGCCCGCCCGGCCTGGTGGACGAGGCCTTCGCCGAACTCGGCCGCCGCTGGCGCCCGATCCTCGATGCCTTCGACGACTGCGGCGTCGACCTGTGCTACGAGATCCACCCTGGCGAGGACCTGCACGACGGCGCGACCTTCGAGCGCTTCCTCGACGCGGTCGACCACCACCCGCGCGCCAAGATCCTCTACGACCCCAGCCACCTGCTGCTGCAGCAGATGGACTACCTGGGCTTCATCGACCGCTACCACAACCGCATCGGCATGTTCCACGCAAAGGACGCCGAGTACCGCGCCGACGCGCGCAGCGGCGTGTATGGCGGCTACCAGGACTGGATCGACCGTCCGGGCCGGTTCCGCTCGCTGGGCGACGGGCAGATCGACTTCAAGGCGATCTTCTCGAAGCTGGCGCAGTACGACTTCCCCGGCTGGGCCGTCGTGGAGTGGGAGTGCTGCCTCAAGCACCCGGAGGACGGCGCGCGCGAGGGCGCGGCCTTCGTCCGCGAGCACCTGATCCGCGTCACCGAACGCGCTTTCGACGACTTCGCCGACGCCGGCGCCGACCGGCAGGCGCTGCGCGGCATGCTGGGACTTTGATCCACACCGCTGATCCGGACACCGACCTGGGAGGGGAGATGACGTCCACGATGCCGCGCCTCGGCGTGATGATGTTCCTGCAGTTCTTCATCTGGGGCGCGTGGTTCGTGACCCTGGGGACGTACCTGGTCAACGGGCCGCTGCAGGCCAGCGCCAGCCAGGTGGCCACCGCCTTCCTCAGCCAGTCGGTCGGTGCGATCGTCGCGCCGTTCCTGGTCGGACTGATCGCCGACCGCTACTTCGCCGCGCAGCGCATCCTCGCCCTGCTCCACCTGGCCGGCGCGGCGCTGATGTGGGGCGCCTCGACCGCCACCAGCTTCACCGCATTCTCCAGCTTCGTCTTCGCCTACATGCTGCTGTTCATGCCGACCCTTGCGCTGGCCACCAGCATCGCGATGCGGCACATGCAGTCGCCGGAGAAGCAGTTCCCGCCGGTGCGCGTGGCCGGCAGCGTCGGCTGGATCGTCGCCGGCGTGCTGATCGGCTGGCTGGGCTGGGAGCAGACCCAGCGCCTGGACCTCACCTTCAAGATGGCCGCGATCGCGTCGGCGCTGCTGGGAGTGTACGCGCTGAGCCTGCCGCACACCCCGCCGCTGGCGCGCGACCGCGATGCGAAGCTGTCGGAGATCATCGGGCTGGACGCGGCGCTGCACCTGCTCCGCTCGCGCGCCTACCTGGTGTTCTTCCTGGCCTCGATCGCGATCTGCATCCCGCTGTCGTTCTACTACAACTTCACCAATCCCTTCCTCAACGACGTCGGCGTGCGCGGCGCGGCCGGGCTGCAGTCGCTGGGCCAGGTCTCGGAAGTGCTGCTGATGCTGGCCATGCCCTTCCTGTTCGTGCGCCTGGGGGTGAAGGCGATGCTGGCCATCGGCATGGCCGCATGGGTGCTGCGCTACGTGATGTTCGCCTTCGGCGACGCGGAAGCGGGCTTCGCCCTGCTGGTGATCGGCATCGTGCTGCACGGCATCTGCTACGACTTCTTCTTCGTCACCGGCCAGATCTACACCGACGCGCACGCCGGGCAGAAATTCCGCAGCAGCGCGCAGGGCTTCATCACCCTGGCCACCTACGGCGTGGGCATGCTGATCGGCACCTTCCTGTCCGGCGCGGTGGTCGAGTACTACACCACCGAGGCCGGTCCGGACTGGGATCGCATCTGGCTGTTCCCGGCCGGGGTCGCCTTCGTGGTGCTGGTGGCCTTCCTGCTGCTGTTCCGCGAGGGGCGCGCCGGGGCACCCGCCGCGGCCTCCGCGCACTGAGGCCGGCGCGATGGGAACGATTGGAGTCGCCATCGTCGGCACCGGGATGATCGGTGCGGTGCACCGCCGCGCGGCGGTGCTGGCGGGCGCGGTGGTGCGCGGCGTCGCCGCGTCCTCGCCCGCCCGTGCGCGGGAAGTGGCGCAGTCCTGGGGCGTGGCGCGCGCCTACGGGGGGATCGAGGATGCGATCGCCGATCCACAGGTACAGGTGGTGCACGTGTGCACGCCCAACCACCTGCACCGGCCGATGGCGCAGGCCGCGCTGGATGCCGGCAAGCACGTGGTCTGCGAAAAGCCGCTGGCGACCACGCTGGACGACGCGCGTGCCCTTGCGGCGCTGGCCGCGTCGGCCGGGCTGGTCGCAACGGTCCCGTTCGTCTATCGCTACCACCCGGTGGTGCGCGAGGCGCGTGCGCGCGTGGCCGCCGGCGAGATCGGCCCGCTGCGGCTGATCCACGGCAGCTACCTGCAGGACTGGCTGCTGGATCCGGCCAGCAACAACTGGCGCGTGGATCCGGCCCTGGGCGGCGCCTCGCGCGTGTTCGCCGACATCGGCTCGCACTGGTGCGACCTGGTGGAATGGGTGGGCGGCGAGCGCTTCGCCGAAGTCAGCGCGGTGTTCGAGACCGTGATCGCCGAGCGCGCCGCGGCCACCGGCAAGAGCTTCACCACTCCCGCGGCCGGCGGCGGCACCCAGGCGGTGTCCAGCGAGGACGTGGCCGCCGCCATGTTCAGGACCAGCCACGGCACGCTGGCGACGGTCACGGTCAGCCAGGTCTCGGCGGGGCGCCGCAACCGCCTGTGGTTCGAGATCGACGGCGCGAAGGCCAGCGTGGCCTTCGACCAGGAGGACTGCGAGCGGCTGTGGATGGGCTATCCGGACCAGCGCGAGGAAGTGTTCGTGCGCGGGCCGGGCGCCGGCAGCGCCGAGCAGCGGCGGCTGTCGGTGCTGCCCGCCGGCCATGCGCAGGGCTATGCCAACTGTTTCGAGGCCTTCGTCGCCGACACCTACCAGGCGATCGCGCGCGAACGCCCGGAAGGACTGCCGACCTTCGAGGACGGCCTGCGCTCGGCGCTGATCGTCGATCGCGTCATCGCTTCGGCCCGGTCGCGCGCGTGGACGCCGATCGCCTGATCTTCCGCCGCGCGCCGGGATCCCTCGCCGGCCGCGCCGGTTCCGCCCGCCTGCAGCGCGACACGCGCGGGGTGGATTCCCATCCGCCGTCACCCGACTTCCGGAGGACACCATGACGATCCCCACCCTGCGCAGGCTTGCGGCCGCTGCGCTCGCGCTCTTCGCCACCCTGCCGGCCCTCGCGCAACAGGGCGATGCCGGCGCCCGCCCCCTCGCCGTGCAGATGTACACGCTGCGCAATGCCGGCTCGCTCGAGGACCAGCTGAAGATCGTCCACGACGCGGGCATCCGCGCGGTGGAGACGGTCGGGACGCAGAACGCCACGGCGGACGATCTCAAGCGGTTGCTGGACCGGTACGGGATCGAGGCGATCGCGGCCCATGTGTCGCTGCCCGAGCTCCGCGACAACCTGGACGAGGTGGTGGCATTCCACCGCGCCATCGGCAACCGCGTGCTCGTCGTGCCCTGGCTGCAGCAGGACGAGCGGCCGGCCGACGCGGACGGCTGGCGCGCGCTGGGCCGCGAGCTGGGCACGCTGGCCGCGCGCCTGCAGTCGATGGGCATGCGGCTGGCCTACCACAACCACGATTTCGAGCTGGTCGATTTCGAGGGCACGACGGGCCTGGAGCTGCTGTTCGAGGCGGCCGGCCCGGCGCTTGCCGTCGAACTGGACCTGGCCTGGGTGGCGCGCGCCGGTCGCGATCCGGCGGCGTTCCTCGGCAAGTTCCCCGGCCGCGTCTACTCGGTCCACGCCAAGGACAACGCGCCGGAGGGCCAGGCCGAAAACGAACAGGGCTTCACCGCCGTGGGCCATGGCGTGCTCGACTGGGATGCCATCCTGCCCGCCGCCGCGGACGCGGGCGTGACCTGGTACATCGTCGAGCACGATCTTCCGCGCGATGCCGCCGCCGTCGTCAAGGCGGGCGCTGCCTTCCTCGGCGAACGCATCGCCGGCGACAACCAGCTGAGCAGCCAGGAACGGGCCGACGGCTGGCAGTTGCTGTTCGACGGCAGGGATCTGTCGCAGTGGCGCAACTTCAAGGGCGACGGACTGAGCGACAAATGGGTCGTCGAGGACGGCGCCATCAAGCTGGCCGGCGCGGGCGGCGGCGACATCCTGACCAGGGCCAAGTACCGGGATTTCGACCTCCGGCTGGACTGGAAGATCGCCGAGGGCGGCAACAGCGGGATCTTCGTCCTGGCCGACGAAACCGGCGAGCACATCTACTCGCACGCGCCTGAAATCCAGATCCTGGACAACGAGCGCCATCCCGACAACAAGCTCGACACCCATCTGTCCGGTTCGCTCTACGACATGATCGCCTCGCCCGCGGCCTCGCACAGGATCGCGGGCGAGTGGAACCGGGTGCGCATCCTGCTCGACCAGGGCCGGCTGACGATCTGGCAGAACGGCGTGCAGACGGCATCGGTGGAGATCCACGGCGCCGAGTGGAAGCGGCTGGTGGCCGCCAGCAAGTTCGCCGGCTGGGCCGGCTTCGCCGCCAACGAGAGCGGCCATATCGGCCTGCAGGACCACGGAGACGTGGTGTGGTTCAAGAACCTCAAGATCAAAGAACTGAAGCGATGAACGATTTCGCCCACGACGTGCTGGTCGTCGGCTCCGGCGCCGGTGGCGCCATGGCCGCGTACGAATTGACCCGCCAGGGCCACAAGGTGCTGATGCTGGAAGCCGGCCGCCACTACGATCCGCGGACGGAAACGCCGATGTTCCGGCCCAATGCCGACCCGCCCAAGATGGGCGCCTCCCCCCCCGACAAAGACATA
>JAEXTE010000442.1 GCA_023453655.1 Pseudomonadota bacterium | reverse complement strand
GTTGCGCGCCTTGCTGGTGGCGGGCGTGATGCAGGTGACCGCCGGATGCGCGGCCACGTACTTGAGCATGAACTGCGCCCACGAGTGGGCGTCGAATTCCGCGGCCCATTCCGGCAGGGAACGCTCGCCGATGCGGCTCCACAACCGTGTGCGGCCGAACGGCAGGTAGACCAGCACGCCGATCTTCCGCTCCTGCGCCAGCGGCAGGATGGTCTCCTCCACGTCACGGTTGTCGACCGCGTAGTCCACGCCGATGAAGTCGATCTCCTCGTTGCGCATCGTGTCGATGAGGCGGGAGTAGGCGGGCTTGCTGGTGGAGGTGACGCCGACATAGCGCACCCGCCCTTGCGCCTTGAGTTCGCGCAACACGCCCAGGTGGGTCGGCACGTCGGCGAGGTTGTGCACCTGCACCAGGTCCAGCCGCTCCTTGCCGAGGTGCTTGAACGAGGCCTCGATCTGCTCGCGCGCCTTCGCCGGGTCGGCCTTCGCGTCCTCGCCGCGGCCGGCGACGTTGACCTTGGTCGCCCAGAACAGGCGGTCGGTGATGCCCAGCTCGCGCGCCAGCGCGCCGGCCACTTCCTCCGAGGCGCCGTAGGCCGGTGCGGTATCGAACACGCTGCCGCCGCCCGCCACCAGCGCCTGCAGCACGTCGCGCAGCGCGGAGGCGTCCTCGCCGCGCGCGACCTGCGAGAACGTGGCCGAACTGCCCAGCCCGATCAGCGGCAGCTGCTCGCCCGACGACGGGATCGGTCGCGTCAGCAGCGGGGCGTCGTCGGCGGCCAGCAGACGGCCCTGCGGCAGCAGGGTCGCCAGGGCGGCGGCCATCGAGAACTTCAGGCAATCGCGGCGCGTGGTCATGGCGGGATCCTCGGCGTTGCGGACGGTGTCCCGAGTCTGGCCCCTCGGGGCCACGGGAGCAACGTGCGCGCCTTCCACCTTGGCCGCATACCGCGGGGCGTGGCCAGCCACTAGCATGGGCGGCGGGAGGATCCCCCATCCATGCGCATCGCCCTGCTCGCCGACCTGCACGCCAACCGCGAGGCGACCGAGGCCTGCCTGGCCGCGCTGGCCCGCGAAGGCTGCGGCCGCCATGTGTTCCTCGGCGATCTCGTCGGCTATGGCGCGGATCCGGCGTGGGTGCTGGACACGGTGCGCGCGCATGTCGCGGACGGTGCGGTGGCCGTGCTCGGCAACCACGACCAGGCCGTCACGCACGCCGCCTCGCCGCACATGGTGGCCGAGGCGCGCGACGCCATCGCCTGGACGCGTCGGCAGCTCGATGCGGACCAGCTCGCCTTCCTCGGCAGCCTGCCGCTGCAGGTGCAGGAGGACGATCGGCTCTACGTGCACGCCAATGCCTGGTCGCCGGGCGAATGGGGCTATGTCTCCAGCCGCGCGATGGCCAGCCGCAGCCTGGAGGCGACGCCGCAGCGGCTGACCTTCTGCGGCCACGAGCATCGCCCGGCGCTGTACTACGCCCAGCTCGGCCCCGCCGGCCATTTCCAGCCCATCGCAGGGCGCCCGGTGCCGCTGCCCGGCGCCCGGCGCTGGCTGGCGATTCCCGGCAGCTGCGGCCAGCCGCGCGACGGCGACCCGGCCGCGGCCTGCGCGGTGTACGACACCGACGCCGCCACCCTTACCTTCCTGCGCGTGCCCTACGACCACGAGCGCGCGGCGGCGAAGATCGTCGCGGCGGGCCTGCCGCGGGTCTTCGCCACTCGCCTGCTGTCGGGAGCCTGAGATGAAGCTGCAGCCGGGACAGTCGATCGGTGGCTACACCCTGCTCGCGCCGCTGCACGAGGGCGGCATGGCCACGCTGTGGCGGGTCTCGCATCCGCGGCAGTCGTTCCCGCTGCTGATGAAGCTGCCGCACCTGGGCTATGGCGAGGACGTGGCCAAGCTGGTGGGCTTCGAGGTCGAGCGCATGCTGATGCCGGCGCTCTCCGGACCGCACGTGCCGCGCTTCGTCGCCAGCGGCGACGACGGCGACCAGCCCTGGCTGGTGATGGAGCAGGTGCCCGGCGATACCCTGCGCGGCCTGCTCGACGAAGCGCCGCTGCCGGTGGACCGCGTCGCGGCGCTGGGCGCGCTGGCCGCGACCGCGCTGGAGGACCTGCACCGCCAGCACGTGGTGCACCTGGACATCAAGCCCAGCAACCTGATGCGGCACGTGGACCCCGCCACGGGCGTCGAGCGGATCGTGCTGATCGACTTCGGCCTGTCGCACCACGCCCAGTTGCCCGACCTGCTGAGCGAGCAGTTCCGGATCCCGCTCGGCACCGCGCCCTACATCTCGCCCGAACAGGTACTCGGGGTGCGCGACGATCCGCGCAGCGACCTGTTCGCGCTGGGCGTCAGCCTCTACCACCTCGCCACCGGTCAACGGCCGTTCGGCAACCCGACCAGCCAGCGCGGCCTGCGCCGGCGGCTTTACCAGGACCCGGCACCGCCGCGCGCGCTGCTGCCGGACCTGCCGCGCTGGTTCCAGGAGATCGTGCTGCGCTGCCTGGAGGTCGATCCAGACGCGCGCCATCCCAGCGCGGTCCAGCTCGCCATCGATCTCGCCCACCCCGAACACGGG
>JAEXTE010000437.1 GCA_023453655.1 Pseudomonadota bacterium | reverse complement strand
CGCGCACCAGGCGGTCGCCGGCATCGGACAGGGCGTTGTCCTGCATGCCGAGGCGACGCTCCAGGTGCCCGCTGTTCTTGCCGAACTGCTCCAGCGAGGACAGCGTGTGGTCCAGCCGCTGGGCGTTGGAAAACGCGGCCGGATCGTCGGCGGCGGTGACCAGCTTGCTGCCGGTGGTCATCTGCTGCTGGACCTTGGCGATGGCCTGCTGCTGGTGCAGCAGTCCCTGCAGTCCCTGCTGGTGGATCTGCGCGGTCGACAGTCTCATGGCGTGGTCCTCATGCGGAATCAGCGCACTGCGCCGAGCAGGGTCTGGAACATCTCGTCGGCGGCGCGGATGATCTGCGCGGCGGCCTGGTAGGCCTGCTGGTAGCGCATCAGGTCCGCGGCCTCCTCGTCGAGGTTGACGCCGGACACCGACTCGCGCTCGGCGGAGACCTGCAGATGGATCGCGCCCTGCGCCTCCAGGCTGAGGTCGGCATGGCGCGCCTCGCTGCCGGCGCGTCCGGTCAGCTGCGCCAGGCCTGCGGTCAGGCCGACGCTGCCGCCATCGAGGATGCCGTTGGTGTCGACCGCGGCCAGTGCGCGTGCGTTGCTGTTGTCGGACGAGCGCGGCGGGGTTGCGGCGAGGCTGAAGCGGTCGCCGGCGGCGGGCGTGCCCTCGAGATCGAGCGACCAGCCCTGGCCATTGAGCGGCGTGCCCGGCGTCCAGGTGAAGGGCCCTGCGCCGTCGACCGTGTACTGGGTGGCATCGATGAACTCGACCGTCGCGCCGCCGAAGCCGGCGAAGGCCGCGCTGTCGGTGATGCGCGAGGCGCCCGTGGCGGCGGTGCCGAGGTTCGCGGGATCCGCGCTGGCCTGCAGCGGCCGGGCGGCGGCGATGCCGAGCGGATCCTTGAGCACGACGTCGAGTCCGCCGGCGGCGCCGGAAGTGGGGCGCAGCGAGAACCGGTCGCCGTTGGCGGGCGTGCCCGCAACGACCAGTTCGACGCCATCGACCACCAGCGGATCGGCGGCGGTGCCGGTTCCCGTCAGCGACACGGCTTCGCCGGTACCGGCGCGCGTGGCGCTCCAGGTGCCGCCCTCGAAGCGCAAGCTCAGGTCGTGGCCCTTGAGCGCGCCGACGTCGCCGACGGCCGCCTGCAGGCTGGCGGTCCCTGTGTTGGCGCCATGCGGATCCACCCGCGGCGACGGCAGCGCGAACATGTCGCTACCCGGGGCGCCGTTGTAATCGACGCCGGCGCGCTGGGTCTCGTTGAAGCCGTGGGCGAACGCGACCGCCAGGCGGCCCAGCTCGGCGCGCATCGGGTCGAGCACGCGCGCGCGGAACTCGAGCAGGCCGCCGACCTCGCCGCTGACCGTCGAGGCCGGCAGTGGGACGGATCCGCCGGGGGTCTGCAGCGCGATCTGGACGCGGTCGGGGCGATAGGGGTCGGGGACGGTGGACAGCGCCATCGCCTGCTGGCCCATCACCATCGCCTGGCCGCCCGGGGTGAACACGTTGATCATCCCGTCGTCCTGCTCGACCATGCTGATGCCGACCAGGGACGCGAGCTTGTCGATGCGCAGCGCGCGCTGGTCCATCAGGTCCGAGGACACGTTGCTGCCTGCGGCGGCGATCTGCCTGTTGAGCGCGGCGATCTCGGTGGCGTACTGGTTGGCCGCGGCGACCTGCGCCTGGATGCGGGAGCCGACCTCCCCGTCGATCCGCTCCATCTGCGCATCCATCGAGCGCCAGCGCGTGGCCAGCTGCTGCCCCGAGGCCAGCAGCTGGCTGCGGGCGGAAGTCGAGGTCGGCTCGGCGACCACGGCATCGGCGGCCGCGAAGAACTCCGACCAGGGCGCGCCGAGCGAAGTGGCCGAGTCCGACAGCAGGGTGTCGATCCGGGACGACAGCGACGACAGCTGCGACAGCCGGCCGAGCTCGCCGCTGCTGTCGACCTGGCGCGCAAACACCAGGCCGTCGGCGAGCCGCTGCAGCGCGGCCACCTGCACGCCTTGGCCCACCCAGCTGCCGCCCTCGGGCTGGGCCGGGCGCGCGGCCAGTTCGACGCGCTGGCGGCTGTAGCCGGGCGTCGAGGCATTGGCCACGTTGTGGCTGACGGTGCCCAGTGCGCGCTGGAACGCGAGCAGCGCGGAGGTGCCGGAGCTGAGCATGCCGGTCATGGCTTATCCCCTGGGAACGGCGGCGAGCGCCGCGGCATAGGTGGCGACGGCGGCGGGCTGCGCGGCCGGGGCGGCGGCGTACTGCACCGGAGCGTCGGCGCGCACCGGCAGCGAGGCCAGCGCACGGTTGAGGGTGGCGCCGTTGGCGATCGCGGTGATCTTGGCCGCGTACGACGGATCGGTGGCGTAGCCGGCCTTCTGCAGCGCGCTCGCGAAGCGCTGCACGTCGTTGCCGGTGCCGCGTGCGGCGGCGTAGCGCTCCTTGCCGATCAGCCGGGTGTAGTCGGCGAAGCTTTCGGCCACCGAGCCGTAGGCGCGGAATTCGGCGCGCTCGTCCACGCGCTGGCCGCCGACGAATTCATGGGTACGCGCGCTGACGCGATCGCCCTTCCAGCCGCCGGTGGCCTTGATCCCGAACAGGTTGAGCGAGGAAGCGTCCTTGCGGCCCGCCAGGCGCCGGCCCCAGCCGGTTTCCAGCGCGGCCTGGGCCACCAGCGCCTTGGCCGGCACGCCGAGCTCGGCGGCGGCCTTCTGCGCCTGCGGCCAGATCGAGTGCACGAAGGCCTCGGGCGAGCTGGCGTCGAACGGGGCGTCGTCGCCGGCGGCGAAATCGGGCCTGCGCTGCGACGGCGCGGGCGCGGCGTAGGCGTGCAGGTCCATGCCCGGCATCGACACGCCGGAGCGGGTGGGCGCCAGCGGCAGCATCCCTGCCGTCGCTGACGCAGGGGAAAGCGGAATCGGCGCGGCGCCGGCGGTGGGCGCCGACAGCGGCATGGCGCCGGCCGGCGCAGTGGCGCCGCCGCCGCGCTGCTCGAGCTGGCGCATGATCATCGGCGCCAGTCCCAGGCCGCGGCCCTTGGACAGTTCGCGCGCCAGCTGCTGGTCGTACATGTCGCGGTAGCGCGTGTCGCCGCCCATCGCATTGCCCGGCGAGGCGCTGCGCATGGACTTGATCAGCATGTGCGCGAACTGCGTCTCCAGCTCGCGCGCCGCCTTCTCCACGTCCGCGCGCGGCGTGCCCTGCGCGGGCGCGAGATCGAATGCGTTGGTGGCGGGAAGGCGCATCAGGCGGCCGGCAATCGCGAACGGGGAATCGGGAATCGAGGCGCCGGGCCGGATGCCTGCGGCATCCGGTTGGAGAGGGTCGAGACGGCGGCAAACCAGCGCATGCCGGCATGGATGCAAGCCACGTGCCCGGCCAGCGCTGCGGACGCGGAAAAGGCGACGGGAACCGGCGACGGACCGGTTCCCGATTCCCGATTCGCCGTTCCCGGCTTCACGTCATATC
>JAEXTE010000432.1 GCA_023453655.1 Pseudomonadota bacterium | reverse complement strand
CCGGGTGGTGGGGGGGCGGAGTGAAGCTGGCCGCGCCCAGCACGGGGGCGCCGTCGGGCGCGGCGGGCGGCGCCTCCGCCACCGGCGGCGCGGCGTCGACGCCGGGGGCCGGCGCGGCGTCCATGGCGATGGTCGGGCCGCGCTCGGGCACGGCGTCAGGGCCGTCGGGCGCGGCCAGGATCACCAGCAGCACGCGGCGATTGGCGTTGCGGCCCTCGACGGTGGCGTTGTCGGCCACCGGCTGGTGCTCGCCGAAGCCGACCACGGCGAGGCGACCGGGATCGACGCCTTCGTCCGCCAGCACGTGCACCACGCTGGCGGCGCGGGCGGTGGACAGTTCCCAGTTGGACGGGAACGCGGAGGTGCGGATCGGCATGTTGTCCGTGTAGCCCTCCACGCGCACCGAGTTGGGCTCGCCGCGCAGCACCTGTCCGAGCTTGCGCACGGTGGCCGTCGCCACCGGGCTGGGCACGGCCACGCCGCTGGCGAACAGGATGTCGCTCTGGATCTCGACCTCGAGGAAGGTGCGGCCGCGGCGCACCGTGACCAGCTGCTGGCGCACCAGTTCCGACAGCGCCTCCTGGATGCGCCGGCCCAGCGTGCTCAGCTGCGACTGGCCGCGCAGCGAAGCATCCATCGCCGCGGCTTCGGCCGCCCGGCGCGCGGCCAGTGCGGCCTGCCCGCCCAGCGGCGCGTCCAGCATCTGCCGCACGCGGACCTGGCTCACCGGCGCGGTCGCGGTCGGTCCGGCCTTGGCGCCCGGGGTGAGCAGGGACGGGCGGTCGAACGAGGAGCCGCGCAGCTGGGTCTGGCCCAGCTGGATCGGGGTGATCGAGCGCGGCGGCCCGCCGAAGGCCGAGGACAGCGCGTCGGAGACCGCGCGGTACTTGCCCTCGTTGATCGAGGAGATCGCGTACATCACCACGAAGAAGGCCAGCAGCAGGGTCATGAGGTCGCCGTAGGGCACGGCCCACGCCTCGTGGTTCTGGTGTTCCTCGTGCTGGTGCCTGCGCGCCATGGCTCAGTGCACGTAGCCGTTGAGGCGCGCTTCGATGTTGCGGGGATTCTCGCCCTGCGCGATCGCGATCAGTCCTTCCACGATCATCTCGCGCTCGAGCGTCCGCGCGTTGATCAGGGTCTTGAGCTTGTTGCCGATCGGCAGCAGGGCCAGGTTGGCCGAACCGATGCCGTAGATGGTCGCGGTGAACGCCGCGGCGATGCCGTGGCCGAGCTTGCTCGGGTCGGCGAGGTTCTTCATCACCGCCATCAGGCCCAGCACGGCGCCGACGATGCCCAGCGTGGGCGCGTAGATGCCCATGCCCTCGTACACCTTGGCCGCGGCCAGGTCGCGCGAACTCTGCCCGTGCAGTTCGATCTCCAGCATCTGCCGGATCGACTCGGGCTCCACGCCGTCGACCACCATCTGCAGGCCCTTGCCCAGGAACGGGTCGGTCTGCGCGGCCACCTGAGACTCCAGGCCCAGCAGGCCCTGCTTGCGGGCGATGGTCGACCACTCGACGATCTGCGCGATCACCGCGGCATGGTCGTGCGCCGGCGGCTTGTAGACCCAGGCCAGCATCTTCATCGCGCGCATGAAGGTGCCCAGCGAGGTCTGCAGCAGGATCGCGGCCAGGGTGCCGACGATCACGATGATGAAGGCCGCCGGCGACCACAGTCCGGCCAGGCCCGCGCCCTTGAGCACGGCGCCGCCGACCAGGGCGACCAGGGCGAGCACGGTACCGATGACGCTGAGTCTGTCCATGGCCTGTTTAACGGTCCTTGCCTGGGTTACTTGAACGCGGTGCGGGCGCGTCCGCCGCCGCCGGGCAGCGCGTCCACGTCCAGGATCAGGGCCATGCGGCCATCGCCGATGAGGCTGGCGCCGGCATAGCCGGGCAGGCCGCGCAGGGTCGGCGGCAGCGCCTTGATCACCACTTCCTCGCGGCCGCGCACGCGGTCGACGGCCAGGCAGTAGCGCTGCTCTCCCGACTGCAGCACCACGCAGGTCGAATCGCGCAGCGGCGCGGGCGCCATCCCCAGCCAGTCGCGCAGGCCCAACAGCGGCAGCGGCTGCTGGCGCAGGTCGAGCACGCGCTGGCCGTCGATCCACAGCGCCTTGCCCGGATCGTGCGAGAGCACCTCGACCACGCGCACCAGCGGCAGCGCGTAGACGTCGTCGTCCACCTCCACCAGCAGGGTCGGCAGGATCGCCAGGGTCAGCGGCACGCGGATCGCGAAGCGCGAACCGGCGCCGGGTTCGGAATGGATCTGCACAGTGCCGGCGAGTTCGCGGATGCGCGACTGCACCACGTCCATGCCCACGCCGCGCCCGGACAGGTCGCTGACCGCGTCGCGGGTGGAGAAGCCGGGCAGGAACAGCAGCTGCAGGCATTCCTCGGCCGACAGGCGCGCGGAGGCGTCCTCGTCGATCAGGCCCTTTTCCACCGCCTTGCGGCGGATCCGGTCCGGATCGATGCCGGCGCCGTCGTCGCGCACCTCGATGGCGACGTGGTCGCCCTCCTGCTGCGCGCTGATGCGCACGGTGCCCAGTTCGGGCTTGCCGGCGCGGCGCCGCGCCTCGGGCATCTCGATGCCGTGGTCGATGGCGTTGCGCACCAGGTGCACCAGCGGGTCGGCCAGGGCCTCGACCAGGTTGCGGTCGAGTTCGGTCTCCGCACCGGTGACTTCCAGATGCACCTGCTTGTCGAGCTGGCGCGCCACGTCGCGGGCCAGCTTGGGGAAGCGCGCGAACACGCGGCCCACCGGCTGCATGCGCGCGGTCATCACCGCGCCCTGCAGGCGCGAGGTGGCGACGTCGAGCGCGGCCACGGCGCGATCGAGGTCGTCGTCGCGCAGCCGCGGGCGGAGGGTCTTGAGGCGGTTGCGGGCCAGCACCAGTTCGCCGACCAGGTTGACCATGGCGTCGAGCCGGCGCACGTCCACGCGCACGGTGACGTCCGGCGGCTCCGGCGCGGCCGCCTGCGCGCGCGGCGCGGCTGCGGGGCGCGGTGC
>JAEXTE010000424.1 GCA_023453655.1 Pseudomonadota bacterium | reverse complement strand
AGCGCGCCGGTGGGCGTCGACTGTCCGCCTTCCACCGCCACCATGCCGTCGAGCAGGTTGCACAGCAGGCGCAGCTGGATGCCGAGCGCGCACAGCCACGCGCCCCAGGCCGGCAGCCACCACAGCGCGGCGGCGCCGGCGGCGGCGAAGGCGATGCTCAGCACCGAGATGGCGTTCGGCGTCAGCGGCGAGCGCGCCAGCGCGGCGGCGATCCCCTGGATGAGCCGATTGCCGCGCGCCTTGATCGGCCGGCGCGACGCGTCGGCTCCCTGTGCCTGCGATTCCATGCGGTGTTCCCCGAGCCGGCTGGTCCGGCGCGGATGCATCTTGGCCGCGCCCGCGAGCGCTGGCAAGGCGCCGGATCAGGCTGCGGCCGGCAGTTCCGGGGGCACGCCAGCGGCCAGCGCGTCGAAGTAGTCGCGGGTCAGTCGCAGCTGCGCTTGGGCGGTCTCGGCGCGGTTGACCACGCTGCGGAAGGCGGCGTTCTCGGGCCGGTCCTTCGCGTACCAGCCCAGGTGCTTGCGGGCGATGCGTACGCCGGCCTGCTCGCCGTAGAACGCGTGCAGGGCCTCGAGGTGGCCCAGCAGGACGTCGCGGACTTCATCGAGCGGAGGCGGGGCGCGTTCTTCGCCGGTGGCGAGGAACTGCGCGATCTCCCCCAGCAGCCAGGGCCGTCCCTGCGCGGCGCGGCCGACCATCACCGCATCCGCGCCGGTGCGGTCCAGCACCTGTCGCGCCTTGCGCGGCGTATCGATGTCGCCGTTGGCGATCACCGGGATGCGCAGCTGCGCCTTGATCGCGGCGATGGTGTCGTACTCGGCCACGCCGGCGTACTGCTGGTCGCGGGTGCGGCCGTGCACGGCCAGGGCGGCGATGCCGCTGTCCTCGGCGATGCGGGCGATGGTGGGCGCATTGCGGTGGCGGGCATCCCAGCCGGTACGGATTTTCAGTGTCACCGGCACGTCCACCGCGGCGACCACCGCCGAGAGGATGCGCGCAACCAGTGCCTCGTCCTGCATCAGCGCCGAGCCGGCCCAGGCATTGCACACCTTCTTGGCCGGGCAGCCCATGTTGATGTCGATGATCTGCGCGCCCTGGTCGGCGTTGTGTCGCGCGGCCTCGGCCATCACCGCGGGCACGGTGCCGGCGATCTGCACGCTCACGGGATCCGGTTCGCCCTCGTGGTCCATGCGGTGCAGCGACTTGCGCGTATTCCAGAAGCGCGGATCGCTGGTGGTCATTTCCGACACGGCCAGGCCCGCGCCCAGCCGCTTGCACAGCTGCCGGAACGGCTTGTCGGTGACCCCCGCCATCGGGGCGAGGACCACGCGCGGCTCGATGCGGTAGGGGCCGATCTGCATCGCGGCATTGTAACGGGCTGGCCGGCCGCGGCCCGCGCGCCAAGGGGCGCGAACCCGCTGCCGGCAACGCTCAGCGGGTCGCCAGCTTCGGCATCGCCGCCGCCGCGCCCTCGTGCTCGGTCGACAGCGCGGCGTAGCGACTGGCGAAGCGGACGTGGTCGGCGAAGCTGCGGTCCGGTGCGACCGCCTGCGAGCTGGCCAGCGCGCCGTTGAACGCGTCGCCCGCGCCGGTGGTATCCACGGTTGCGGCCTCGAACGCAGGGACCCGGTAACAGGCGACCTCGTCGCCACGGCACTTGTCTTCGCGGTGCGAGACGAAGGCGCCCGCGGCGCCCAGGGTGATCACCACCGTGCCGCGTGGCAGCAGCAGCCGGCACAGCCGGTGCAGGCGCGCGTCGTCGAACTCGGCCAGTGCGCCGGCATCGACCCTTTCGCCCGCGTGGCGCGCGAGCAGGGCGGCGAACTCGGTTTCGTTCGGCGTCAGCACGTCGGCCACCGCCAGCAGCTCGCGCGTGCTCGGCGCGTTGGCCGGGGCCGGGTTGAGGATGGTGCGAACGCCGGCGGCGCGGGCCAGCCGCATCGCTTCCAGCACGCTCTCCACCGGCGATTCCAGCTGGGCCAGTACGAGGCGGGCGGTGGCGATGGCCTCGGCCTGGCGGGCGATGAATTCCGGCGACAGCAGGCCATTGGCGCCGGGGCCGATCACGATGCTGTTGCTGCCGTCGCGGGCCACGTAGATGCCGGCGGTGCCGGTGGGTGCGTCGGGCGACTCGGCGCGCAGGTCGATGCCGTCGCGCGCGGCCAGGCCCCGCGCCAGTTCGGCGCCGGCATCGGTTCCCAGTGCGCAGACGAACACGGTGCGCGCGCCGCTGCGCGCGCAGGCGGTGGCCTGGTTGAAACCCTTGCCGCCTGGGCCGGTGGCGTAGCTGCCGACCAGGGTCTCGCCCGGGCGCGGCAGCGCCTCGCCGTGCCAGACGTGGTCGATGTTGAACGAGCCGACCACGACCACCTGCGCTGCAGCGGACATGGGCAGTTCCTCCGTCGGTCAGGCGCCGAGGTTGGTCAGCACGCCGGCGATGGTCGCTGTCATCAGGGTGGCCACGGTGCCGCCGAGCACGGCGCGCAGGCCGAAGCGGGCCAGGTCCTGGCGGCGGTCGGGCGCGAGCCCGCCGATGCCGCCGATCTGGATCGCGATCGAGCTGAAGTTGGCGAAGCCGCACAGGGCGTAGGTGGCGATCAGGCGCCCCTGCTCGCTGAGCACGACGCCGTCCACGCGGCCGTTCACGATGTCGGCCAGCTGCAGGTAGGCCACGAATTCGTTGATCACCACCTTCTGGCCGATCAGCGAGCCGACCGTGCCGGCGTCCTGCCAGGGCACGCCGATCAGCCATGCGATGGGGGCCAGCACCCAGCCGAAGATCGCGGCCAGGTCGAGCGGCTTGCCGATCGCGGCCTGGATGCCGGTCACTTCGCCGAGCCAGGTCAGCGGCGCGTTGACCATCGCGATCAGGGCGATGAAGGCCAGCAGCATCGCGCCGATGTTCAGTGCCAGGCGCAGGCCGTCGCCGGCGCCGGCGGCGGCCGCGTCGATGATGTTGCTGGAGGTCTTCTCGACTTCCATCTTCACCGTGCCGCGCGTCAGCGGCTCGCCGGTCTCGGGAATCAGGATCTTGGCGATCACCAGGGTGGCCGGCGCGGCCATGATCGAAGCGGCCAGCAGGTGCTTGGCGTAGTAGGCCTGCTCGACCGGATCGCCGCCGCCGAGCATGCCGACGTAGGCGGCCAGCACGCCGCCGGCGATATGCGCCATGCCGCCGATCATCATCGTGATCAGCTCCGACTCGGTCATGCGCGAGATGTAGGGGCGCACGGTCAGCGGCGCCTCGGTCTGGCCGATGAACACGCTGGCGCAGACGCTGGTGGTCTCGGCGCCGGAGACGCGCATCACCCGCGTGATCGCCAGCGCCATCATCCGCACCACGAACTGCATCACGCCCAGGTGATAGAGCACGCCCATCAGGGCGGCGAAGAAGATGATGGTCGGCAGCACCTGGAAGGCGAAGATGAAGCCGTACGTCTCGGTGTTCATCAGGCTGCCGAAGATGAATTCCGAGCCCGCGTTGACGAAGCCCAGGATCTTCACGAAGCCGTGGCCGAGCGCGTCGAACACGTCGCGGCCGCCCGGCACCAGCAGCACCACCGCGGCGAAGCCGATCTGCAGGGCGATGCCGGTGCCGACCAGGGTCCAGTCGACCCGGCGCTTGTTGTTCGAAAACAGCCAGGTCAGCGCAATCAGCACCGCCAGCCCGAACAGGCCGAAACCGGCGCGCACCAGTGCATCCATCCCTTTCCCCGGAGTGTTTTCGTGCAAAACAGACGCGGCAGCCTAGAGCAGCGGGCAGCCTGCGGCAACTTCGATGCACGCGGCGGAGGGGCGAGGGCGGCCGTCAAGTGCCCGCGGCGACCGCGACGGGTGGCCGGACTAGCTGTCCCGGGCGATGGCCCGGTTGCGGCCGGTGCGCTTGGCCTCCTGCAGCCGCCGGTCGGCGCTGCCCAGCAGGGCCGAGGCGGTGGCCCCGTCCTGCGGGAACGCGGCCAGGCCCGCGCTGAAGGCCAGGGCGACCGGTTCGGTGCCGCGCTCGGAGTGGAAGGGCTGGGCGGCCAGGCTGCGGCGGGAGCGGTCGATCCGCTCCCAGGCGCTGCCGATCGGACAGCCCAGCACCAGCACGAACTCCTGGCCGCCGATGCGCGCCAGGTATTCGTCCTCGCCGAGCATCGCGCCGAGGTGTTCGGCGATGTGGCGGATGGCGCGGTCGCCGCCGAGGTGTCCGATCTGCTCGTAGACGCGGCGGAAGTGGTCCACGTCGACCAGGCCGATGGTGACCGTGCTGCCTTCCCGGCGTGCGGCCTCGAACATGCGCGGCAGGCGCTGCAGCAGCCAGGCACGGTTGGGGACGCCGGTCAGGGCGTCGCGGCCGGACAGTTCGATCAGCCGCTGCATGCGGTAGACGATGGTGCTGGTGAGCAGGGTCATCATCGCCAGCAGCAGCAGGCGCTGGCCCTGCTCGGCCAGCGACGGGGCGTCTTCGGAGATCGCCGCGGAGGCCGCCGGCGCGAGGGAGAGCACGGTGCCGGCCAGCGCGGCGTACTGCACGATCGCCATCCCGCCGACGAAGGCGGTCAGGCGCCCGTCGCTGCGCAGCGCGGTGAGCGCGATGGCGAACAGGTAGAAGCACCACACCACCAGGCTGTCGAGACCGGCGCCGGGGTCGTCCAGCGACAGCATTGCCAGCACGCCGGTGGTCGCGGTGATGTCCCAGGCGCCGGTGGCATAGGGCAGCCAGTGGTGGCGGCGGTGGTTGCGGGCGAGCGCCAGCCACACCTGCGCCACGATGTTGACCAGCACCGCGACGCCCAGGCCGACCAGGGTGCGACTGGTGGCGGCGCCATCGAGCGCGGCGGCCAGCGGCAGCACCAGGACCAGCAGCGACAGCAGCGCGCGCACTTTCGCCACCAGCAGCTCGCCGCCCGCGCCGAGCTCGAGCATCACTTCGTCGGGCCGCCCGAACAGGGTGGCGAGCACGCGTTTGAGCGGGGCGGGTTCGTGCATGGTCGGGCCGGGCAGGCGGGATCGCCGCGCGAGGATACCGCGCGCTCGCATAGACTGTCGGGCGTGGATGGCAACGCCGGAGCCGGAGAGATGCACTACCGCCGACTGGGGAATTCGGGGCTGAAGCTCTCGGCACTGTCGCTGGGCGCCTGGCTGACCGCGGGGTCCCGCCTGGGCCGCGGCGAGGCGCGCGAACTGGGCGCGCTGGCCTGGGACAGCGGGGTCAATTTCTTCGACAACGCCGAGAACTACGCCCACGGCGAGGCCGAGCGGGTCATGGGCGACGTGATCGCCGACCTGCGCCTGCCGCGCGACGGCTTCTGCGTCTCGAGCAAGGTGCGCTTCGGCTCGGCCGCCGACCCGCGTCCGAGCCAGGTGGGGCTGTCGCGCAAGCACGTGCGCGACGCCTGCCACGATGCGCTACGCCGTCTGCGCGTGGACTATCTCGACC
>JAEXTE010000231.1 GCA_023453655.1 Pseudomonadota bacterium | reverse complement strand
TACGACATCTACCACATGCAGATCATGGAGGGCGACATCATCGCCACCATCCGCCGCGACCATCGCTGGGTCGTGCACTACCACACCGCGGGCGTGCCGGGCCGGCGCGAGATCGGACCGGAGCAGGAACTCAACTATCCGGCGATCTGCCGCGCCATCCGCGACACCGGCTTCGACGGGTTCATCGCCCAGGAATTCATGCCCTCGGCACCCGATCCGGTCGCCTCCCTGCGCGAGGCCATCCGCCTCTGCGACGTGTAAGACAACGCAACCCAGGAACCAGTCATCCATGGCGAACAATCATTACGACGCGATCGTTGTCGGCTCGGGCATCAGTGGTGGCTGGGCCGCCAAGGAGCTGGCCGAGAAGGGGCTCAAGGTGCTCATGCTCGAGCGCGGCCGCAACATCGAGCACGTCAAGGATTACGTCAACGCCCACAAGGAAACCTGGGACTACCCGCATCGCAACGTGCCAACGCAGGCGATGAAGGAAGCGCACCCGGTCCTGCGCCGCGACTACCCGCTGTCCGAGAGCACCTACGGGATGTGGGCGGACGAGAAGGAGTGTCCCTACACCGAAACCAAGCGCTTCGACTGGTTCCGCGGCTACCACGTCGGCGGGCGCTCGCTGATGTGGGGCCGGCAGAGCTACCGCTTCTCGCAGATGGACTTCGAGGCCAATGCGCGCGAGGGCATCGCCGTCGACTGGCCGATCCGGTACGAGGACCTCGCGCCCTGGTACGACCACGTCGAGACGTTCGCCGGCATCGCCGGTACCGTCGAAGGCCTGGACGTGCTGCCGGACGGCAAGTTCCTGCCGCCGATCCCGCTCAACGTGGTCGAGAAGGACGTCGCCGCCCGCATCCGCAAGGCCTTCGGCGGCAGCCGCCACATGATCCATTCGCGCACCGCCAACATCACCGAGCCGCGCCCCGAGCAGGGCAGGACCAACTGCCAGTACCGCAACAAGTGCATCCTGGGCTGTCCGTTCGGCGCCTACTTCTCGACCCAGTCGGCGACCCTGCCGGCGGCGATGCAGACCGGCAACCTGACCCTGCGACCGTTCTCGATCGTCAAGGAAGTGCTCTACGACAAGGACCGCAAGCGTGCGCGCGGCGTGGAGATCATCGATGCCGAGAACGGACAGACCTACGAGTACACGGCCAACGTCATCTTCCTCAATGCCTCGACCTTCAATTCCACCTGGGTGCTGATGAACTCGGCAACCGACGTGTGGGAAGGCGGGCTGGGCTCCTCGTCCGGCGAGCTGGGCCACAACGTGATGGACCACCACTTCGAGGTCGGCGCCCAGGGCGTCGTCGACGGCTACGACGACAAGTACTACTCCGGACGCCGCCCCTGCGGCTTCTACATCCCGCGTTTCCGCAACGTCGGCAACGACCGGCGCGACTACCTGCGCGGGTTCGGCTACCAGGGCGGGGCAGGCCGGGAGGGCTGGTCGCGGGCCGTGGCCGAGCTGGGCATCGGCGCCGGGCTGAAGGAGGCGCTGAGCACGCCGGGCGCCTGGACCATCGGCATGACCGCTTTCGGGGAGATCCTGCCCTACCACGACAACACCATCCGCCTCGACCACAGCGTGCGCGACAAATGGGGCCTGCCGGTGCTGGCCATGGACGTCTCGATCCGCGACAACGAGCGGGCGATGCGCAAGGACATGGCGGCCGATGCGGCCGAGATGCTGGAGGCGGCGGGCGTGCGCGACGTGCGGACCTACGACGGCAACTACGCGCCGGGCAGGGGCATCCACGAAATGGGCACCGCGCGCATGGGACGCGATCCGAAGACCTCGGTGCTCAACGCGCACAACCAGGTGTGGGACGCGCCCAACGTGTACGTCACCGACGGCGCCTGCATGACCTCGGCCAGCTGCGTCAATCCGTCGCTGACCTACATGGCGCTGACCGCGCGCGCCGCCGACCACGCGGTGCGCGAACTCAAGGCGGGGAACCTGTGATGGAACGTCGTGAACTGCTGAAACTGATCGCATCCGCCACCGGCGTGGCGATGGTCGGCATGCCGGCCTTCGTCCTCGGGCAGGCGCCAGGCGCGCAGGCCGCGGCCGGCTTCACCGCGCAGGACGTGGCGCTGCTAGACGAGATCGCCGAGGCGATCATTCCGCGTACCGATACCCCCGGGGCGAAGGATGCCGGCGTGGGAGCGTTCATGGCGCGATTCGTCACCGACTGCTACACCAGCGCGGACCAGGACGCGTTCCGCGCTGGACTGGTGAATCTCGACCGGCGCGCCGGCGGCAGTTTCCTGTCGTTGCCGCAGGCCGGGCGCCTGCAGCTGCTGACCGGCCTGGACCGCCAGGCGGGCGAACAGGCCCGCAATGCATGGGTGGCCGCGGATGGTTCGGGGAGCGGCAGCGGCGTGCACTGGTTCACGATGGTCAAGCAGCTGGTGATCTTCAGCTTCTTCACCTCGGAGGTCGGCGCGACCCAGGTGCTGCGCTACGAGCCGGTGCCCGGCCACTACGACGGCGACCTGCCCTACGAGCCGGGTACGCCGGCCTGGGCGACCCGGTGATGCGC
>JAEXTE010000379.1 GCA_023453655.1 Pseudomonadota bacterium | reverse complement strand
CACCCACAGCACCAGGGGCAGGACGGCGCCGGACGCGCCGGTCAGCGCCCAGACCGGGGTGGTGAGGTAGACCGCCACGAACTGCACCACCAGCGCCAGCAGCGACACCAGCAGCAGGGGCACCGCGACGCGGCGACGCAGCAGCATCGCCAGCATGCCGGCGACGCCGCCGAGGGTCGCGACTCCGAACGGCAGCATGATCCATGCGTGGCATCGCCCGGGTGATCTCGCGCTCGGCCTCGGACAGGGCAGAGATCGCTTCGGGCGTGATCGTCAGGTTGAGCCAGAACATGGCCACGCCATAGAGGTTCCACAGCAGGCCCAGCACCGCAACGATCCAGAACGAGACGGGGACCGAACGCGACATGGCGACGACTCCGGATGGTGGTGGGCGGAGTCTGGTCCGCGCCGCGGGGCCTGCCATGTGCCCTGCAACCGGGCGCTACAGCCAGCCCTTCTCGCGCGCCAGGCGGTAGGCCTCGATGCGGTTGCCGACGCCGAGCTTGCCGATCGCTTCGGACAGGTAGTTGCGCACCGTGCCATGGGAGAGGCCGAGCTGGGCGGCGATCTCGGTGGCGCTCATGCCTTCGCCCGCCAGCCGCAGCACCTTGCGCTCGCGTTCGCTGAGCGGATCGGCCTCGCTCCAGGCCTCGAGCGCCAGCTGCGGATCGATGGCGCGGCCGCCGCGGTGCACCTGGCGCAGGGCGTCGGCCAGTTGCTCGGCAGGGGCGTCCTTGAGCAGGTAGCCCGACACGCCAGCGTCGAGCGCGCGGCGCAGGAAACCACCGCGGGCGAAGGTAGTGACGATCACCACCCGCACGGGCAGCTCCTGGCGCTGGATGCGCTGCGCCAGCTCCAGGCCGGTGAGGCCGGGCATCTCGATGTCGGTGACCAGGATGTCGGGCGCGAGCCGCTGCAGCTCGCGCCAGGCGGATTCGCCGTCGCCGACGCCGCCCACCACTTCGATGTCCGGCTCCATGCCGAGCAGGGCGGCGAGCGCGCCGCGCAGCATGGCCTGGTCCTCGGCAAGCAGGATGCGGATCACGGGACAGCGGAACGCGTGGGCATGGCGGAACGGTAGCAGGTCGCACGCCTGCCCCGCGCGCTAGGCAGGCGCGTCGTCGTTCGCGGCCAGCGGCACGCGCGCCTCGAGGGTGGTGCCGCCGCCTGCGCCGGCGGCGATGCGCAGCTGCCCGCGCAGGCCTTCGATGCGCTCGCGCATGCCGCACAGCCCGTTGCCCGGCACGATCGCGCCGCCGCGGCCGTCGTCGGCGATGCGCAGCACGGCCTCGCCGTCCTCCATGCCGAAGCTGGCTTCGGCGCGGCGCGCCTGCGCGTGACGCTGGATGTTGGTGGCGGCCTCGCGCACGGTCATCGCCAGCGCGCTTTCCACGCCGGCGGGCAGGACGCCGCTGCTGAAGCCGTCCTCGAAGCGGTAGTCGAAGGCGATGCCGTCGGTCTCCAGCAGCAGGCGCGCCGAGGCCAGTTCGGCGGCGATGCCCGCGGCACGGATGCCGCTGACCGCGCGGCGCACCTGCGACAGCGCCTCGCGCGCGACGCGGCTGACCTCGTCGATCTCGTGGCGCGCGGCGGCCGGGTCGCGCTCGACCAGGCGGCCGGCCAGGTCGGATTTGAGCGCCACCATCGACAGGGTGTGGCCGAGCAGGTCGTGCAGGTCGCGGCCGATGCGCTCGCGTTCGGCCAGCGACGCCAGCCGGCGGACCTCGTCGTGCGACAGGCGCAGCGCCGCGTCGCGCTCCTGGTTGAGGCGGTCGACCGTGACCAGCACCCCGACGATCGCGGTCACCGTGGGCATCCACACCAGCGCCTGCCAGGGATAGCCGATGGACAGCGCATAGCCGAGCAGCAGGGCGTTGAGCACCACCAGGACGCCGAGATAGCCGAGCAGCGCGCGGCCGCGCCGCGGCTGCAGCATCACGCAGCCGAACACGAAGTAGCTCAGGCCCGAGGGATACCAGCGCAGCAGCACCATGCACAGCACGACCATGCCCAGCGCGCAGGCATAGGCCCGGCGCGGGGCGGAGAACACGCTGCCGGTGTACAGCGCCAGGAACACCGGGTAGGAGAGGGCGGTGATCAGCGCGTAGCGCGCGGAGTAGCCGAACATGCCGCCGGCGAAGGCAGGGGTGATGAACACCCACACCGACCACACCAGGTGGATCATCGGCAACCACGGCGAGCGTCCCGCGCGCTGTTCCTGCGCGGCGATCGAGCCCGGTGCCGGCCGGATCCAGTGCAAAGCCTGTTTCAGTGCCACCCTGCGATCTCCTGCCGGACTCCGTGGAGCGCCCCCGTGCCGATCATGGCACGGGGACGCGGGCGCCGCGCCGTGTCGACATCAGCGCAGTTCGACCTGGTCGAGGATGAACTCGAAGCGGCCGTGCGGCTGGCCGGCGGTGAAGGCGATGCCGCGCACGCGGGCGAGGTCGCCCCCGGCGAATCCCGACAGCGGCAGGCGCACTTCCTGCCAACCGGCACCGGCGACAAAGGTCTGCACGCTCGGCATGCCCTGTGCCGATGCGCCGGAGAACAGCATCGCGTTGTAGCTGCGCCCGTCGCCGCGCACCCGGAACACCAGCTCGCCGCGGCCGGACAGGTCCACCGCCTGCATCGGCTGCGTGGCCGGGAAGAACATCACGCCCGCCCAGGGAAAGGCGAATCCCGGCCGCACCTCGCCGGCCACGCGCAGCGCACCGGGCGAGCCGCCGGCCCCGCTGGCGACGAGGGCGTGTTCCACGTCAGACCCGCCACCGGCCATGCGGTCGGTGGTCGCCTGCCAGCTGCCGAAGGTCGCGTCGATGCGCCCGCCGTCGAAGTCGCTGACCACGGTGGCCTCGGGGGCCGGCGCCGGTGCGGGCCCGGCTGCTTCGATCGCGCGCGCCACGCGGTGGCCGTTCTTCCAGACCGCCTCGATCGCGCGGGTGGCGCGGATGTCGTCGAGCGGATTGCCCGCCACCAGCACCAGGTCGGCGCGCATGCCGGGGGCGATGCGGCCGCGCTCGGCCAGGCCGAAGCGCTGCGCCGGGCGCGAGGTGGCGGCGGCCAGCGCCTGCGCCGGCGTGAGCCCGGCGCGGACCAGCAACTCGAGTTCGTGGTGCAGGCTCGCGCCGTGGGCGGTGCCGGGGTTGGGCGCATCGCTGCCGGCGAGGATCTCGACGCCGGCGGCGTGCATGCGGCGCACGCTCTCGATCGCCTGCTCCAGCCGCGCGGGGTGCGGGGGGCCGAAGTCGCGTTCCAGCGTGCCCGTCTGCTCGACCGTCAGCAATGGCTGCAGGCGCGGATCCTGCGACAGCGCCTTGCCCTCGCCGCTGCCGGCCATCGAGGCGACCACGGACAGGGTCGGCGTGACGAAGGCATCGCGCGCGCGCAGGGCCTCGACCAGGCCGTCATCGGCGACCGCGTCGGTGAATACGTGCACCAGGCCGTCGGCCCCGGCATCCACCACCATCCGTGCGTCGGCCAGGGTGGCGACATGCGCAATCGCGAGGCGCTCGCGGGCATGGGCCGCCGCGACCACCGCGGCAACCTGCTGTCCGGACAGCGTCGGCAGCCGCTGCGCCGTGCCGTAGGCGCTGAGGTCCTCGACAATGAGCTTGATGAAGTCGTCGCCCTCGGCGACGCGCGCGGCGATGAAAGCATCGATGTCGGTGCCGGCGTCCACGGTCGGCACGGAAAACCCGTACTGGGTGCCGTGGCCGCCGGGCGCGGTGATCGCGAAGCCGGCGGCCCACAGGTCGGCCTGGCCGCTGTCGGCGACCGATTCGCGTGCGCTGCGCAGCGCCGGCAGTCGCGCGGCAGCGCCGTGCATGTCCAGCGCGCTGGTGACGCCGAACCGCGCCATGTCGCGCTGCGCGTCGCCCCAGGCGTGGACATGGGCGTCGACCAGGCCCGGCAGCAGGGTGTGGCCGCGGCCATCGATGCGGGCGACCCCTGCCGGCGCCGCGACCCCGGCGCCCACCGCGGCGATGCGGCCGTCCTGTACCAGCACGTCGGCGATGCCGAGGTCGCGCTCGCCGTCGAACACGCGCGCGCCTTGGATCAGGACGCCATCGTTGGCGGGCGCCGCAGTCGCCGCATCGCCAGGATGCGGCTGCAGCGCCACGGCCAGGCCGGCGGTGGCGACGAGCGCGGCCAGGCAGGCCGGGGCGGTCCATTTCATGGGAACTCCTTCTTGTCGCCGGCAGGGATCGTCAGTCGGCGGCCGCGAGCCGGCGCC
>JAEXTE010000331.1 GCA_023453655.1 Pseudomonadota bacterium | reverse complement strand
CTGCAGCAGCACCGGCAGGCAGCCACCCGCGGGATTGATCTTCTCCTTCTTGTACAGCTCCATCATCGCGACCTGGTACTTCTGCCGGTCGTCGCCGTAGCGTTCCTTGAGCTGCTGCATGCGCGGCTGGAACTTGCGCATCTTGGCCATCGACTTGTACTGGGCGGTCGCCAGCGGGAACAGCAGGATCTTGACCAGCACCACCAGGCCGACGATCGCCCAGCCCCAGTTGCCGAACAGGCCGTGCAGCTTCTCCAGCACCCAGAACAGGCCCTCGCCCAGCCAGGCCATGATCGAGAAGCGGCTGTAGTCGACCACGCGGTCCAGGCCCGGCACCTGCTGCGCCTTGATCTGGCCGACCAGCTTGGGGCCGACCCACAGCCGGGCGGTGTCCACCGCCTGCTGGCCCGGGGCGACCACGACCGGGGCGCTGGCCATCTCGCGGATCAGGTAGCGCGGCGCGCCGCCGCTGGTGTCGGTGTCGAGGGTGATCGCGTTCTTCGCGCCGCCCGACTCGCCCGGCAGCCAGGCACCGAAGAAGTGGTGCTGGACGAAGGCGATCCAGGTGTTGCTGTCGGTGGCGTTGATCGCCCCGTCTTCGTAATCGGTGAACCAGCGACGCGCGTAGCCGCCTTCGTCGCCGTACCAGGTCGCGCCGGTCAGGCTGAACGACTCCGGGTTGGTCATGCCGCGCTTGACGTTGGGCGTGCCGCGCAGCAGCTGGCGGTAGGCGTAGCCCTGCCACGGCTGGCTGCCGGTGTTGACGATCTCGTCGCGCACGCCGATCGCGTACTCGCCGCGCTTGAGCACATAGCTGCGGCGGATCTCCACGCCGTCCGGGCCGCGCCAGACGAAGGGCACGACCAGCTGATCCTGGCCGGGGGCGAGCACGAAGCTGCGTTCGTCGCCGGCCGGCACGAAACCCTGCTCGTGGTTCGGCGCCGGGCCGCCGGTGCTGACCCAGCCGCTCTGCGCGGCGTAGTAGTGCTGCGGGGCGCTGTCGAACAGCACCACCGGCGGGCTGGCCTCGTCGCGGGTCTGCGGATAGGCCAGCAGCTCGGCGCGCAGCACGCTGCCGCCGTCGATGGCCAGGCGCAGCACGTCGGTCTCCACCTGCACGGCGCCCGCGCGCGCCGGCGTGGCGCTGCTCTCGGGCACGGCGCCTGGCGCCTGCGGCACCGCCGGGGCGGCCGGCACGCCGCCCTGGGCGAGTACAGGCGAAGCCGGGATCGCGCTGCCGGAGGCGAGTTCGGTCGCGGCCGGTTCCGGCGCCGGCGGCGCGGCCTGCTCCTTGTTCCATTCCATCCACAGCAGGACCGACACCATCAGCCAGGCAACGATCAGGAAGGTGCGGGTCTGGTTCATCGGACAGGCAGGCTCATTCGCCGGACGGACGCGGCGTGGTGGAAGGAGGCGGGGAGGCCGGGCGGGAATTCGCGGCGGGCATTGTGCCGTCCGCTGCCGGGGGCGGCAACGCACCGGCGCGCCGCAGCAGGCTCGCCATGGCCTCGCGCAGTTGCATGGAACTGGCGGTCGCGGCGGGCGGGCGGGCGACCAGGACATAGGCGCCCGCGGGCAGCGCGGCGCGGCGCTGGCGGAACTCGTCCCGCAGGATGCGCTTGATGCGGTTGCGGCCGACGGCGCGGCGGTCGACCTTGCGCGACACCGCCAGTCCCAGGCGCGGCGCCTGGCCATCGGCCAGCCAGTGCAGGGCCAGCATCGGCAGCGCCACGCGGCGCCCGCCCTGGAAGATCAGGTCGAAATCGGCGCGCGCGCGTACCCGCGCCTGCCGCGGGAAACCGGCGTCGATCATCGATGGGACATGTCCCGGCCGGTCATGCGGCCGGGCTGCAACGACTCGGCGCGGTTCAGGCCGACAGGCGCTTGCGGCCCTTGGCGCGGCGACGGGCCAGGATCTTGCGGCCGTCTGCGGTCGCCATGCGGGCACGGAAGCCGTGGTCGCGCTTGCGCTTGAGGTTGCTGGGCTGGTAGGTGCGCTTGGTGGCCATGGCGTGGTCTGACGTGCAGCGGGCGGAAAGAACCGGCAATTCTAGCGACCTACCCCCGGCAGGGTCAAGCAGCCCTGGCAAGCGACCGTCCGCCGGCGGATGCGCGGTACGTGGTCGGGTGGTAGTCTGCCCTCCCCTTTTCGACCTCCCGACCGGCCGCAGCCGCGCGCCGGGCGCGTCTGTTTTCCACCTTTGTTTTCCACCAAGACAGCGACACGAAGTTCTATGGATGCCTGGCCCCGCTGCCTCGAACGCCTGGAAGCCGAACTGCCGGCCGAGGATGTGCACACCTGGCTCAAGCCGCTGCAGGCGCGCCGCGACGACAGCCGCACCGTGCTGTATGCGCCCAACGCCTTCGTGCGCGACGAGGTCGAAAGCCGCTACCTGCAGCGCATCCGCGAGCTGCTGGCCCATTTCGCCGGCAGCGGCGACGTCCAGCTGGAGATCGGATCGCTGCCGCGCACCACGCCGGCCCCGGTCCCGACCGCTGCGCCGACCGCCGCGCCAGCGGCGCGCCCGGCGACCGCGGTGGCCTTCGCCGGTCACCTGGACAGCCACTACACCTTCGAGAACTTCGTCGAGGGACGCAGCAACCAGCTCGGCCGCGCCGCCGCCTGGCAGGCCGCGCTCAAGCCCGGCGACCGCGCCCACAATCCGCTGCTGCTCTACGGCGGCACCGGCCTGGGCAAGACCCACCTGATGTTCGCGGCCGGCAACGCCATGCGCCAGGCCAATCCGTCGGCGCGCGTGCTGTACCTGCGCTCGGAAGAGTTCTACAGCGCCTTCTTCCGCTCGATCCAGGAGAAGACCTCCGACCAGTTCAAGCGCCAGTTCCGCCAGATCGATGCGCTGCTGATCGACGACATCCAGTTCTTCGCGGGCAAGGACCGCACCCAGGAAGAGTTCTTCCACACCTTCAACACGCTGTTCGACAGCCGCCAGCAGATCATCATGACCTGCGACCGCTACCCGCGCGAGGTCGAAGGCCTGGAGCCGCGGCTGAAATCGCGCCTGGCCTGGGGCCTGTCGGTGGCGATCGACCCGCCGGACTTCGAGACGCGCGCGGCGATCGTGCTGGCCAAGGCGCGCGAGCGCGGCACGATGGTGCCCGACGAGGTCGCCTTCCTGCTGGCCAAGAAGATGCACGGCAACGTGCGCGACCTCGAGGGCGCGCTCAACTCGCTGGCCGCGCGCGCCAACTTCACCGGTCGCACCATCACCGTCGAGTTCGCCCAGGAGACCCTGCGCGACCTGCTGCGCGCGCAGCAGCAGTCGATCGGCATCCCCAACATCCAGAAGGTCGTGGCCGACTACTACGGGCTGCAGATCAAGGACCTGCTGTCCAAGCGGCGCACGCGCTCGCTGGCGCGCCCGCGGCAGATGGCGATGGCGCTGGCCAAGGAGCTGACCGAGCACAGCCTGCCCGAGATCGGCGATGCCTTCGCCGGCCGCTACCACACCACCGTCCTGCACGCCTGCCGCCAGATCCGCAAC
>JAEXTE010000450.1 GCA_023453655.1 Pseudomonadota bacterium | reverse complement strand
GCTGGGCGCCGATCGCGCCCAGGTGGCGTTCGCCTGCGTCGACGACGTGGAGCGTCGCGCGCCGGCGCTGCAGGCGCTGCTGCGCCAGTGGATCGCCGCACTCTGAGCGCGACGCCGCCGCGCGATGCGGCGGTCTTCGCCCGCGTGTACCGCACTGCCGGACCTCCGATATCCGGGCCTGCGCGCCTGCCGATGGTCATTGGCGCTGGCGGCGTGTCTTCGGCCACACTCTGCGCCCAGTCCCGCCCGCCACCGGTGCCCGCTGCATGTCCCTGACTTCGCCGCTGTTCATCACGTTCGCCGCCTACCTCCTGCTGATGGTCGGCCTGGGCTTCGTCGCATGGCGCCGCACCCGCACCTTCGACGACTACATCCTGGGCGGGCGTTCGCTGGGCAGCTACGTCACCGCGCTGGCGGCGGGCGCATCGGACATGAGCGGCTGGCTGATGATGGGCCTGCCCGGCGCGCTGTACCTGGGCGGCGCCTCGGAAAGCTGGATCGCGATCGGCCTGGTCATCGGCGCCTGGGCCAACTGGCGCTTCGTCGCCGGTCCGCTGCGCGTGTACACCGAGCGCACGAAGAACGCGCTCACCCTGCCCGACTATTTCACCCACCGCTTCGAGGACGGCAGCCGCCTGCTGCGCATCTTCTCGGCGCTGGTGATCCTGGTGTTCTTCGCCATCTACTGCGCCTCGGGCGTGGTGGCCGGCGCGCGCCTGTTCGAGAGCATGTTCGGACTGCCCTACGGCCAGGCCATGCTGTGGGGCGCGGCGGCGACGATCGTCTACACCTTCGTGGGCGGCTTCCTCGCCGTGAGCTGGACCGATACCGTGCAGGCCACGCTGATGATCTTCGCCCTGCTGCTGGTGCCGGTCTTCGCCATCGTCGGCGCCGGCGGGCCTGCCGAGGCCCTCGCCGTGGTCGAGCAGGTGGATCCGACGCGGCTGGACTGGTTCGGCACGGGTGGCGCCATCGCCATCGTCTCGCTGCTGGCGTGGGGTCTGGGCTACTGCGGCCAGCCGCACCTGCTGGCGCGCTTCATGGCCGCCGACAGCCTGGCCACCATCCCGCGCGCGCGGCGCATCGCGATGACCTGGATGATCCTGTGCCTGGCCGGCGCGCTGGCCACCGGCTTCTTCGGAATCGCCTGGTTCGCCATCCATCCCGAGCATGCGGGGCCGGTGGACGCCAATCCAGAGCGCGTGTTCATCGCGCTGTCGGAGCTGCTGTTCAACCCGTGGATCGCCGGCGTGCTGCTGTCGGCGATCCTGGCCGCGATCATGAGCACCCTGGCCGCGCAGCTGCTGGTGTGCTCCAGCGCGCTCACCGAGGATTTCTACCGCGGCTTCCTGCGCCCGCGCGCCGGGCACGGCGAGCTGGTCTGGGTAGGCCGGGCAATGGTGCTGTCGGTCGCGCTGCTGGCGATGTGGATCGCGCGCGATCCCGAATCGCGCGTGCTTGGCCTGGTGGCCTATGCCTGGGCGGGTTTCGGCTCGGCCTTCGGCCCGGTGGTGGTGCTGTCGCTGTTCTGGCAGCGCATGACCCGCAACGGCGCGCTGGCCGGCATGCTGACCGGCGCGGTGGTGGTGATCGCGTGGAAGCACACCGGCAGCGCGCTGTACGAGATGGTGCCGGGCTTCCTCTCGGCCACCGTGGCGATCGTGGTGGTCAGCCTGCTCGGTCCGGCGCCCTCGCAGCAGATGCGGGCGCGCCACGAGCAGGTGCGCGCGACGCTGCGCGAGCAGGGCTACTGAGCGATCGACGCCGCGCGCCGCGCCGGGCGGCGGCGGCACGCGGGCAGGCGGCTCAGCGGGCGGTGAAGCCGCCGTCCACCAGGTGGTAGCTGCCGGTGACGAACGAGGCATCGTCCGAGAGCAGGAAGCAGGTCAGCGCCGCCACCTCGTCCGGCGTGCCCAGCCGGCCGACCGGATGCAGCCCGACCAGGCCGTCGTAGACGCCGCGGTCCAGGCCTTCCAGCAGCGGCGTGTCGATGAAGGCCGGGCCCACGGCGGTGACGCGGATGCCGCGGGTGGCGTACTCGATGGCGGTGGTTTTCGTCATGCCCAGCAGCGCGTGCTTGGCCGCCACGTAGGGCAGCGAGCCGCTCCAGCCGACGCTGCCCAGGATCGAGGCCATGTTGACGATCGCCCCGCCGCCGGCGGCCAGCATCGCCTCCAGCTCGTACTTCATCGAATACATCACGCCGTGCAGGTTGACGTCGATGACGCGGTGCCAGTCGTCCAGCGGATACTCGGCGGTGGGATGGCTGGGCCCGCCGATGCCGGCGTTGTTCACCGCCAGGTGCAGCGCGCCGAAACGCTCCACCGTCGCCTCCACCATCCGCTGCACCGCGGCCGCGTCGGCCACGTCCACCTGCACCGCGATCGCCTCGCCCAGCTCGCCGGCCAGCGCCTGCGCGGCGTCGAGGTTGTAGTCGGCCACCGCCACCTTCGCGCCGCCCGCGGCCAGCTGCCGGCACACCGCCGCGCCGATGCCCGAGGCGCCCCCGGTGACGATCGCCACCTTGCCCGTGAAATCCCGTGCCATGCATCGTCTCCTTGGTCCGGTGGGCCGATGATGGGCCCGGCGCCGTGAGCGTACATTGATCGCGATCAGCCACGGAGCCCGCGCATGGACATCCGCCTCAAGCGCGCCTACGAGCCGCCCTCGCGCGACGACGGCGCGCGTATCCTGGTCGAACGGCTGTGGCCGCGCGGGGTGAGGAAGGAGGCACTGGCGCTGGACCTGTGGCTGAAGGACATCGCCCCCAGCCCGGCGCTGCGCACGTGGTTCGCGCACGAGCCCGCGCGCTTCCCCGGCTTCATCGAACGCTACCGCGGCGAGCTGGAGGCGAACGCGGACGCGGTGGGCGAACTCGAGGCCTGGCTGCGCAGGGGCCGCACCACCCTGGTCTATGCCGCGCGCGATCCGCAGATGAACAGCGCCCGGGTGCTGCGCGACTGGCTGCGGTCGCGCTGACGTCCTGCCGTCAGTCGGCCAGCACCTGCGCCGCGTCGACCACCTCCACGCCCTGCAGCTGCCCCAGCAGACGGTCGAACCAGGCCTTGTGCGAGGCGCCGACGACCGACAGCACGCGCGCGCCGGGACGTTCGCGGAAGGTGGCGCCGATGTTGGCGACCATGCGCAGGTTGCGCAGGTCCCAGCCGGCAACGTACTGGCGGCCGAAGCGCTGCGGCGAGTCTTCGGCCAGCGCGAGCGCGAAATCGCAGCGCATCGGCATGCGCTGGTAGGCGGCGCTGTTGGTGTGGCGGTACAGCGCCAGCAGGTCGGGCGCCTGGCGCAGTTCGCGGTCGCGCGCGCGCAGCGCCGCGCATTCGGGGGGCGCGCTGTTCCAGGCGCCGCGGATCGCAGTGGCGAAGCCGTCCACGTCCTCGATACGCAGGTTGTCGCCGGTGTGGTCGTCCACCGGGTACACGCGCTGCAGGCCCAGGCGCACGGCCAGCGCGGCGGCGATCACGGTGTTCTCGCTGCTGGACGCCGCGCGTTTGCGCAAGGTCTGGACCAGCGCATCGTCGAGGCCGTCGCCGGTGCGGCGTTCGGCTTCGGGCAGGTGCAGCCACTGCACCAGGGCCGAGGTGGGATCGCCCGCGGCCAGGAACGTCGCCGCCAGGCGCCGGCGCTGCGCGGGAGCGGGCGTCTGCGGCCAGGCCGCGAGCTGCGCCTCCACCGACGCCAGCGCGGCGGGCACGTCGAGGCCGGTGGTGGCCTGCGCCGGTGCCGTGTCCGGACAGTAAGTGAGATTGCCCTCGACGTCGTAGGCCGCGGGATGCCGGCGCATCATGTCGCAGGTTTCGCCGGGCATCGATTCCACGGTGATCACCTGCGGATCGAAGCGGGCCAGTCGCTGCAGCAGCGGTTCGATCGCATCGGCCGTCACCGGCCCGCCCTCTTCCTGCGCCAGGTGCACGCTGCCCAGCACCAGCACGCGCGTGGGCGGTCCCGCAACGCCGGCTGGCGGCGTGGTGACGGCCGTCTGCTGGGCGTACAGCGGGGCGGCGGCCAGCAGCATCGCGGCCAGCAGGGAAGCTCGCATCGCATGTCTCCGGTCGCTGCGGAGGCGCCATCACACGCGATCGCATCGGTGCCGGCATGGCCGGTTGGTCACCCTGACCATCGGCGCAGGCGCCTTGCGCGCCTGCGCGATGAGGGTCCGCGACCTTGCGCAGACCCCGCCGTCGCCTCAGAAGTCCCAGCGCGCGGCCAGCGTGACCGGTGCCGAGAAGCGGCTGCCGGTGTCGTTGATGCTGCCCAGGCCCAGCCCGCCGATGGCGCTGTCGTCGTCCTTCAGGTCACCGGTGTAGCGCAGGCCGCCGGTCAGGGTGACGCTGAAGGTTTCGCCGGCGGGGATGATCACGCCCACGTCCAGGCCGGCGGTGGGCGACCAGCCCGAGTCGAAGAACGGCGCGTCGGCGATGGTGATGCCGCCATCGGGAATCTCGAAGGTGGCGCTGATCGCATCGGTGCGGGTCGCGCCCACGCGCGCCGCCACGAACGGACGCGCGGTGCCGGCGGTGCCGAAGTACCAGCGGTAGCCGAGCTCGGCCGACAGCGCCTCGTAGGCGCTGAAGCTGCCGTACACCGGCAGCTCCGCATCGAGCGCCGGGACGTAGGCCCCGCCGACCTGCACGCTGCCCCGCCCGGCGCGCGTCTGGCGCACCTGGCCGAACAGCTCGCGGTTCTCGTCGAAGGCGTATGCGAACTCCAGGCCGTAGGTGGCGGCGAGGTCGTAGATGCGGTCGTGGCTGCGTGCACCGATACGCAGTTCGGCCGACACGCCGGCCAGGGCCGGGTTGAGCGGGCCGAGGTCGGGCACCGGCGCCACGGCGCCATCGTGCACGTCGCCGCTGAGCGGCACGTCGACGCCGCCGATCACCGACATGGACAGGCGCCCCGGCTCGGGGCCGGCGGCGTGGACCGAGGTGGCGAGCAGGGCGGAGGCGGGGAGGATCAGCCAGGTACGCATGGGACAACTCCGGATTGGGGACAGGGCGACGTCAGTGCTGACGACCCCGCCTCATACGCGCCTGCGGCCCGGCCGGATGCACCGGACTCCGGAGAATCTTGTCCATGATTCGTACAACTTAACGATTGACTAACATGTAACAGCGCGCTGTCTAGCGTCTGCCCCGACCGATCCGGGAGCCACGCACATGGACGCCGACCCGCCCACCGCTTCGCCGCAGGCCGCCCTGCCCGACTGGGCGGCGGTGATGCGCCGCATCGCCGGCGGCGATGCCCTCGCCTTCCGCTGCCTGCACCAGCACTTCGCGCCGCGCCTGCACCGCTACCTGCTGGGCCTGGGCGCGCCCGCCGCGCGGGTCGAGGACCTGGTGCAGGAATCCATGCTGCGGGCCTGGCGCGCGGCGCGCATGTTCGACCCGGGCCGCGCGGGCGCGGCCACCTGGCTGTACCGCATCGCCCGCAACGTCCACATCGACAGCCTGCGCCGCGGCAGCGCCGTGGTCTGCGGCGAGGAGCTGCCCGAACACCTCGCCTCCGCGCTGCACGAGGGCGGCGACGGCGCCAGCGCGCCCGAGGCCTATGTCGACCAGCTCGGCCTGGGCCGCGCCATCGCCGCCCTGCCCCCCGTGCAGGCGCGGCTGGTGCGCATGTCCTTCCTCGAGGCGCGCAGCCACAGCGAGATCGCCAGCGAACTGGGCATGCCGCTGGGCTCGGTGAAGTCCTCGCTGCGGCGCGCGTTCAGCCGGCTGCAGCGTGGCCTGGGCGCGGCGGCGGCCTGAGCCGCTCAGGGCAGGATCCGCACCGGCAGGTCGGTCGAGCCGGTCGCGCGGTTGCCGGCCGCGTCCTCGCCGTGCGCGCGCACGATGTAATCGCCCGGCGGCAGTGCGCCCGGCTGCCAGGCATCGACCGCCGCCTCGTCGCCACGCACGCGGTTGCTGGCCACGTACAGGAAGCGCGTGCGCGCGGCGCCGTGCACGGTGATGCCGCTGTCCGCGGCGTAAGCCAGCTTCACCGCGCCCGGATCGGCCGGCATGCGCGAGAAGTCCAGCTGCATCGCCGGCTGCTCGAAGCCGGGGACCGGGCGGCCGTCGGCGTGCAGCACCTGGTAGCCGACGCGATGCAGGCCCAGGCGGCGACGCGGCAGGTTGCCGTCCACCTGGTCCCAGGCATCCACCACCACCTGCACGCCGCCGCCACCGCGCGGCACGAGCACCCGCCCCTCTTCGCGTGCCGACAGCGGCCGGCCGGCGCTGTCGAGCAGGCTGACGTGGTCGATGCGCGGCGGCACCCCGTCGCTGAAGTTGCGCAGGCCGAGCCGGATCGCATTGTGCTGGTGGCCATAGGGCCCGACGCTCAGGTGGGTATGCGCTTGCGCGTTGACCGTGCCCAGCGCGTCGCCCGGGGCGAAGCGCGTGCCGCGCATGATCCGCACCGACGCGGCGCGTCCATCCTCGTCGCGGTCGATCAGGAACCGCGCGGGATCGAGATTGCGCCCCTGCGCCGTGCGTCCGGCGCGCAGGTGCAGGTAGGTGAGCTCGTCGACGCTGATGCCCTCGGCCTGGCCGCCGAAGCTGAAGGC
>JAEXTE010000307.1 GCA_023453655.1 Pseudomonadota bacterium | reverse complement strand
CTCCACCACCTCGTACGCCTCGCGATAGGCCATCACGCCGCCCGCAGCGCGCGCTCCACGTCTTCCAGCGGCGCATTGGTGAGGGTCTTGGGCAGCTCGGCCAGCAGGCGTGCCTGCACCTCCTTGTGCAGCAGCGGGCGCATGCGGCCCAGCGTGGTGGGGTCGGCGGCCAGCACCAGGTACTGGTACTGGTGCTTCAACGCGCCTTCGTTGAGCGCCAGCGCCAGCTGCTTGGCGAAGGTGGCCTCGTCGATCTGCTGCCCGGTCGACTCGCCCGGCATGCTGCCGGCCGGGCCGTCGTCGTCCATGTTCATCAGCTCGCGTATTTCGATCTGGTGCAGCGACAGCGCGCGCGCGTCGCCGCGGTTGCGGAACAGTCGCGCGCTCCCGCCGTCGGCCACGACAACGAGTGCATCGGAGGGAATCACGGTCATGCGGTACTCCTTCGAACGGGTGACCCACCTTCGACCATGCCCGATCAATGCGGCGTGACCTGTTCAGCTCTCCCCCGCACCGTCTCCTTCGCCATCGGCACCGGTCTCGCCATCGGGATCGGGCGGCGCATGGCGCTGGGTGCCGCCCTCGTGCCTGGGCATGCGGTCCTTGCCGAACGGCGAGAAACTGTTGCGGTCGCCGCTGCCGTGCGGATATGAACGCTGTTCGCGTTCGGGTGGATCGGGCGTGGGGTCGGGCTTGCGCGTCATGGCGTCCTCCTCGGACGGTCGCGGTCAGTGCTGGCGCGGACGATGATCGGGGGCGCGATCGGGGCCGGAGCCCGGGTCCTGGCGCGGCTGCTGTCCCGGTCGCTGGCCCGGCGCCTGGCGCTCGGGGTTGGCCGGATGCGGATCCCCGTGCGGAGGCGGGTCTTCCCGCACGCCGTGGTCGTCGCGCTTGTCGTTCATCGCCTGCACTCCTGGAACCGTGGCGCCCTACCCTGCGCCGCCCGCGATCCAGACGATGTGAGGGGCGCGGCGTTCAGGCCTGCGGCCGGGTCTCGATCTTCGGCTCGGCCACTTCCTTGCCCGCTTCCGCGCGCCCGGCCATCTCGGCGCCGGCGTCCGGCGCCAGCTTGCGCATCTGCAGCACCGAGACCAGCGAGACCAGGCCCACGGTGAGGAAGGCGAAGGTGAAGTTGATCGGCGTGCCGTCCCCGGTGCCGGTCAGGCGCGTGGCGATGCTCAGCGCGAAGCCGCCGATGGTCACGCCCAGCGCCAGCGACAGCTGCTGCGCCATCGCCGCCAGGCTGCTGGCCTGGCTCATGCGCGCCTGGTCGATGTCGGCATAGGCGATGGCGTTGATGCTGGTGAACTGCAGCGAGCGCAGGAAGCCGCTGGTCAGCAGCACGCCCACCATCAGCGCGTAGGGCGTGTCGGCGCGGAACAGGCCGAAGCCGCACAGCAGCAGCGAGGCCAGCAGTCCGTTCCAGACCAGGACCGGGCGGAAGCCGAGGCCGCGCAGGATGCGTGGTGCCAGCACCTTCATCAGCATCGCGCCGGCGGTGGAGGTGAAGGTCACCAGGCCCGACTCCAGCGGATCCAGGCCGAAGCCCAGCTGCAGCATCAGCGGCAGCAGGAACGGCGTGGCGCCGATGCCGATGCGGAACAGCGAGCCGCCCAGCACGCCGGCGCGATAGGTCGGCACGCGCAGCAGGTCCAGCCGCAGCAGCGGATGCGGATGGCGCAGGGCGTGGCGGATGTACAGGCCCAGCAGCGCCGCGCCGACCAGGATCGCACCGGCCAGGGCGACGCCGGGCACGAGCCCCCTGCCGATGGCGGACAGGCCGAACATCGCCAGCGCCAGGCCCCCGGCCGAGAGCAGGAAACCGCGCCAGTCCAAGGGCTCCACCGGCTGTCGCAGCATCGGGATGTGCCGCCAGGCCAGCCAGATGCCGAGCAGGCCCATCGGAATATTGATCAGGAAGATGAAGCGCCAGTGCGCATAGGTGGTGATCGCGCCGCCCAGCACCGGTCCCAGCATCGGCCCCAGCATGGCCGGCACCGTCAGCCAGCTCAGCGCGCGCACCAGTTCGGACTTCTCCACGCTGCGCAGCAGCACCAGCCGTCCGACCGGCACCATCATCGCGCCGCCCACGCCCTGCACGAAGCGGCCGGCCACCAGCTGCCCCAGGCCTTCGCTGGCCGCGCAGCCCAGCGAGCCGGCCAGGAACACGCCGATCGCGCCCATGAACACCGGCTTGGCGCCGAAGCGGTCGGCCACCCAGCCGCTGATCGGGATGAAGATCGCCAGCGCCAGCATGTAGGTGGTCAGGGCCAGCTTCAGCGCCACCGGCTCCACGCCCAGGTCCGCCGCGATCTGCGGCAGCGAGGTCGAGATCGCCGTCGAGTCCATGTTCTCGATGAACAGGGCGGTGGCGATGATCAACGGGAGCAGGCGCTGCGGCGACAAGAGAAACCGGGGGCGGGCAAGGCCGCGCATTGTGCCGGCTCGCGGCGGGACGCGGCGTGACCGGACGGGCGACGGCCTCCCGCGCGCGCGCCTGTTCGCGCGCCCTTCACGGCGGGGACACGCCGCAGCCGTAAGCATTCGCCGGACGACGACTGCGCGGAGCGCACTTGGACACCCCGCTGGAGCCCACGGGCCAGACCGCGGCGCTTGCGAAGCTGCGCCTTTACGAAACGATCCTGCAGGCGGTCCCCGACCTGCTGTACGTGTTCGATCGACAGCACCGCTTCATCTACGCCAACCAGGCCCTGCTCGACATGTGGGGCCTGGACTGGGAGCAGGCGCGCGGCCGCACCTGCCTGGAGCTGGGCTACGAGCCCTGGCACGCGGCGATGCACGACGAGGAGATCGAGCGCGTCATCGCCACCCGCGCGCCCGTGCGCAACGAGGTGCCGTTCCAGCACAGCCTGTTCGGATGGCGCCACTACGACTACATCTTCATCCCCGTGTTCGGCCCGGACGGCGAGGTCGAGGCGGTCGCCGGCACGACCCGCGACATCACCGAGCGCAAGCGCCAGGAAGAAGCGCTGCGCCGCAGCGAGCAGCGCCTGAGCGCGATCGTCAACGCCAGCTCCGACCTCATCTACCGGCTGTGCCCGGACTGGACGGAACTGGCCATCGTGGGCGGACATGGCGCGACCGACCTGCCGCGCGGCGAGACGATGGCATGGTCGGCCGACCGCATCCACCCGGAAGACCAGGAGCGCGTGATCGCCGAGATCGCGCGCGCGCGGGAGACGACCTCGCCCTACCGGTCCCAGCACCGGGTGGCGCTGCGCGCCGGGGAATGGACCTGGATCGAATCGCGCGCCGTGCCGGTCCAGGACGACGACGGGAACGTCAGCGAATGGTTCGGCGCGGCCACCGACGTCAGCCAGCGCGTCCAGCACGAAAGGCAGCTGCGGCTGATGGTCGACGAGCTCAACCACCGGGTGAAGAACAACCTCGCCATCGTGCAATCGCTGGTCGCCCAGACCCTGCGCCACTGCGAAGACCCGGCGCTCGCCGCGCCGGTGATCGAAGCGCGCCTGCGCACGCTGGCCGCCACCCACGACATGCTGACGCGGGACAAGTGGTCGGGCGCGTCGATCGGCGAGATCGTGCAGGTCGCGATGGGCGACTGCCTCGACGGCGGCACCCGCGTGCAGGCGCATGGCCCCCCGGTCCTCCTGGATCCGCAGCGCGCCGTGGCCCTGTCGATGGCGCTGCACGAGCTGTGCACCAACGCCACCCGGCATGGCGCCCTCTCGACCGGCGAAGGATGCGTACGGATCGAGTGGCGGATCGAACCGGCGGAGGGATCGCCGCGCCTGGTGCTCGAGTGGCGGGAAAGCGGCGGCCCCCCGGTGCAGCCGCCTGCGCGCGGCGGCTTCGGCACGCGCCTGCTCAGGCGCGGCCTGCCGCACGACCTCGACGGCGCCGTCCAGCTCGATTTCCCGCCCGATGGCGTACGCTGTCGCATGGAAGCGCCCCTTTCCGAACCGCAGGCCATGCCATGACGCCCCAGGTATTCATCGTCGAAGACGAATCGCTGCTGGTGATGGTGCTCGAGGACATGCTGCCGGAGATCGGCTACGAGGTCGCGGCCACCGCGCACTCGGTCCCCTCCGCCCTGCAGGTGCTCGAGGCCAACGATCCGGACCTGGCGATCCTCGACGTCAACCTCGCCGGCAAGCCCTCCTTCCCGGTCGCCGACGCACTGGCGATCCGCGGCATTCCGTTCCTGTTCGCCTCCGGCTACGGCGAATCGATCCTGCCCGACCGCCACGCCAACGTGCCGCTGGTGCCCAAGCCCTATGGGCGGCGCGAGCTGGAGACCGCCCTGGCGCGCCTGCCCCCCCGGCGCGGGATGCCGTCGGCGGGCGCCTGAGCCCGCATCGCCTCGTCAGCCGTCTCCGCGAGGCCCTCACCCAGCCGCCGCGCCAGCGCACGCGCATCGAAA
>JAEXTE010000240.1 GCA_023453655.1 Pseudomonadota bacterium | reverse complement strand
GCCAGTCGGCCTCGAGCGTGAAGCGCGGGACCGCGACCGGCTCGAACGGCCAGTCGAACCGGGCATAGCCCGCGCCCACCAGTTCGCGCTCGGGCGGCCACCACGAACGGATCTCGCTGCGGAACGCTTCCACCGCCGGCTCCAGCGCGTCGTCCACGCGCAGGTCGTCGTAGGTCCAGGCCACCAGCAGGCCGCGCGGACGCAGCACCCGCGCACACTCGACGAAGAACGCCGGGATGTCGAACCAGTGCAGTGCCTGGGCGACGCAGGCGACGTCGGCGCTGGCATCGCCCAGCGAGCAGCGCTCGGCCGGCTCGACCACGAAACGCACGTTGGCCGGTGCCTGCGCCTGCGCGACCTGCTCGGCGCTGGCGTCGCTGGCGTGGACGGCACCGAAGCGCGTCGCCAGGCCGCGCGTGGCCTGGCCACTGCCGCAGGCCGGCTCCCAGGCCAGTTCACGGGCGGGCGCCTGGGCCGCGATCCAGTCGAACAGCGCCTGCGGATACCCCGGCCGCGCCTGGGCATAGGTGGCGGCGAGCGCGGAGAAGTGATCCTTGAACGGCGCCTGGGCCAATGCGGTCGCCTCCAGCGGGGACAGTCCGGCCAGCGGCTACTCAGGCCGTCGCCGGCCGCATGCGCAGGCGCAGGTCCACGCCCAGCTGGCGCTGGTCGACGATGCTCATGCGCAGGCTCTGCGCCATGCTGGCGATATCCAGACCGGCGAACAGCGGACGCGCCTTGTCGCCCAGCACCACCGGCGCCACGTAGAGCAGCAGTTCGTCGACCAGGCCCGCGCCCAGCAGCGCGCCCGCCAGGGTCGCGCCGGCCTCCACGTGGACCTCGTTCACGCCACGCTGCGCCAGTAGCGCCAGCACCGCCGGCAGGTCGAACATGCCGCCCTTGACCGGCACGTGCGCGCGCTCGGCCGACAGCTCGCGCGGCGGCTTGATGTCCGGAGCATGGAGGTACAGCGTGGGCGCGTCGCCCTCGCGGACCTTGCCGCGGGCGATCGTGGCCAGGCCCGGATCGAGCACCACCCTCAGCGGCGCGACGAACTCCTGCGGGGGATCGAGGCGCACGGTGAGCGAGGGGTCGTCCACCAGCACCGTGCCGGCGCCGGTGAGGATCGCCCCGGCGCGCGCACGCCAGCGCATCACGTCGGCGCGTGCGGCCTCGCCGGTGATCCACTTCGATTCGCCGCTGGCCATCGCGGTGCGGCCGTCCAGGCTGCAGGCCAGCTTGACCCGCACCCAGGGCCGTCCGCGCTCGATGCGCGAGAGGAAGCCGAGGTTGAGCGCGCGCGCCTGGGCCTCCATCAGCCCGGACTCCACCACGACCCCGGCCTCGCGCAGGCGCGCGAAGCCGGCGCCGTCGACCTGCGGGAACGGGTCGCGCATCGCGCCCACCACCCGGGCCACGCCCGCCTCGAGCAGCGCGGCGGCGCAGGGGCCGGTGCGGCCGGTGTGATTACACGGTTCCAGGGTGACGTATGCAGTCGCGCCGCGGGCGCGGGCGCCGGCGGCCTGCAGCGCGAACACCTCGGCATGCGGCCCGCCCTGGCGCTGGTGCCAGCCCTCGCCCACCACCTCCTCGCCGTGCGCGATCACGCATCCGACCATCGGATTGGGCTTGGTGGTCCAGGCGCCGCGCGCGGCCAGGCGCAGCGCGCGCGCCATCATCGCGTGGTCGATGGCGCTGAATCCGTTCACGGACGCGCGCCTTGCGTGGTGCTGGCGGGCGGCGCGGTACGTGCACCGCCGCGACGGCGTCCGTGGCGCGGGAACCCTCCGCGCATCAGCGCTTGCGGCCCTTGCCGCCGGGCTTGCCGAACGGCACCACGTCGCCGCCCAGCAGCGGCAGCTGGCCTTCGCCCGGCAGCTCGCGCTCCAGCCGGTCGAGCTCCTCGCGGAAGTCGGTGATGTCCTCGAACGAACGGTAGACCGAGGCGAAGCGCACGAAGCCGACATGGTCGAGCTTGCGCAGCTCGGCAATCACGAACTCGCCCACCCGTCGCGACGGCAGCTCGCGCTCGGTGGTCCGGCGCAGCTGGTGCACCACCGCGCGCACGGCCGCTTCGATCTGTTCCTCGGACACCGGCCTCTTGTGCAGGGCGCGGTCCATGCTCACCCGCAGCTTGCGCGCGTCGAAGGGTTCGCGGCGGCCGTCGCCCTTGATGATCACCGGCAGCTTGAGCTCGATCGTCTCGAGCGTGCTGAAGCGCTCGCCGCAGGCTTCGCACTCGCGGCGGCGGCGGATCGTCGCGCCGTCGTCGGACGCGCGCGAGTCGATGACCTTGGTGTCCTGGTGCTGGCAGAAGGGACAGTGCATCAGGCGGCCTCAGTCGAACAAGGACCTGGCGCGGGCGACGCGCTCAGCCATACACCGGGAAGCGGCGGCACTGGGCGGTGACGGCCTCGCGCACCCGCGCCAGAACCGACTCGTCCTGCGGTGCGTCGAGCACGTCGCAGATCCAGTTGGCCAGGTCCACGCAGTCCTGCTCGCCGTAGCCGCGGGTGGTGACCGCCGGCGTGCCGATGCGCAGTCCCGAGGTCACGAAGGGCTTGCGCGGGTCGTTGGGCACCGAGTTCTTGTTCACGGTGATGTGGGCCTTGCCCAGCGCCTCTTCCGCGTCCTTGCCGCTGACGTCCTTGCCGATCATGTCCACCAGCATCAGGTGGTTCTCGGTACCGCCGGACACGATCTTGTAGCCGCGCGCGATGATGGTCTTCGCCATCGCCTGCGCGTTTCTCACCACCTGCTGCTGGTAGGCCTTGAACTCCGGCTCCAGCGCCTCCTTGAAGGCCACCGCCTTGGCCGCGATCACGTGCATCAGCGGACCGCCCTGGATGCCCGGGAAGACGATCGACTGCAGCTTCTTGGCGATGTCGTCGAACTGCTCGCCGGCGCCTTCCTTCGAGGCCACGATGATGCCGCCGCGCGGTCCGCGCAGGGTCTTGTGGGTGGTCGACGTGACCACGTGCGCGTGCGGCACGGGGTTGGGATAGACGCCCGCGGCCACCAGGCCGGCGACGTGGGCCATGTCCACGAACAGCCAGGCGCCGACCTTGTCGGCGATGGCGCGGAAGCGCGCCCAGTCGATCTTCTGCGAATAGGCCGAAAAGCCGGCCACGACCATCTTCGGCTTGTGCTCGAGCGCCAGCTTCTCGACCTCGTCGTAGTCGATCAGGCCGTCGCCGTTCACTCCGTACTGGATGGCGTTGAACAGCTTGCCCGACGCGTTGACCTTGGCCCCATGGGTCAGGTGGCCGCCATGGGCCAGCGACATGCCGAGGATGGTGTCGCCCGGCTGCAGCAGCGCGAAGTACACCGCCTGGTTGGCCTGCGAGCCCGAATGCGGCTGCACGTTGGCGTAATCGGCGCCGAACAGCTGCCTGAGACGGTCGATGGCCAGCTGCTCGGCCACGTCGACGTACTCGCAGCCACCGTAATAGCGCTTGCCCGGATAGCCTTCGGCGTACTTGTTGGTCAGCTGGCTGCCCTGCGCCTCCATCACCCGCGGGCTGCAGTAGTTTTCCGAGGCGATCAGCTCGACGTGGTCTTCCTGGCGCCGGACCTCGGCGGCGATGGCCGCGGCGAGTTCGGGGTCGTAGCCTTCGAGGCGGTCGGCACGCGGAAACATCTGGGCTCCAGGGTCGGTGGCGGACCCCGCGATTGTACCCGCCCGGCCGCGCCGCGGCGGGCCGTACGGCCGGCCCCAACGAAAACGCGCCCCGGCGGGGCGCGGTTCCAGACGACGGGCCGCCGCGCGGTCAGCGCAGCAGCAGGTCCACGATCACGCCGGTGGCGATGGCGACGAGGATCAGGTCGCCGCGGTCGTCGCGCATCCAGCGATGGCCACGCGGCGGATGGCGCAGGCCGTAGGGACGGTAGTCGTGCACGACGTAGAGCGGACGGTCGTAGTGGTGGACGTAGTGGCCGCGCGCCCAGCGCGGGGGCGCGACGTGGCGCGGCGCGGGATAGTGGCGGACCACCGGCCGGTGGTGCACGACCACCGGGGCGCGGCTGTAGCGATGGTCCCGGCTGTAACGGTGGTCGCGCCCGGCGTAGTGGCGGTCGCGGCGATGATTGCGGTCGTCCCAGCGGCGCTCGTGGCGGTCATGGCCGCGGCGGTCGTGGTCGCGATGGCCGTAGTGCCCGCCGCGGTGACTGTCCGCCATGGCGATGGTCGGGGCGGCGGCCGCGGCCAGCGCCAGCATCAGGGCGGTTCCCCACTTCAGTGTCCGATTCATGCGTGTCCTCCACGATCCGGGCCGCCCTGCGCCGGGCGGCGTGGACAGAATATCGGCCGGCGTGGCTGAACGGCCCCGCCCTGCGACAGCCGGCCGCGACCCCGTGCTCACCTGCGTTTAACAGCGGCTCAGCCCCGGACCGCCGGGCGGCGCGGCGCTATAATCCCCCGATCCCGTTCGATCCCGCCGGTCCGCGCCCCTGGTGCGGGTCCTGGCCGCGCGCAACCCGGAGCCCCCATGTCGTCGCAGTACATCTACACCATGAATCGCGTGTCCAAGGTCGTGCCGCCCAAGCGGCAGATCATCAAGGAAATCTCGCTGAGCTTCTTCCCGGGCGCCAAGATCGGCCTGCTGGGCCTGAACGGTGCCGGCAAGTCGACGGTGCTCCGGATCATGGCCGGCGTCGACCAGGACTTCGAGGGCGAGGCCCGCCCGCAGCCCGGCACCAAGGTCGGCTACCTGGAGCAGGAGCCGCAGCTGGATCCGGAGAAGACCGTGCGCGAGGCGGTCGAGGAAGGCGTGGGCGAGGTGCTGCAGGCCCAGGCGCGGCTGGACGAGGTCTACGCCGCCTATGCCGAGGAAGGCGCGGACTTCGACGCGCTGGCCAAGGAGCAGGAGCGGCTGGAGGCGATCCTCGCCGCCGGCGACGCCCACACCCTGGAGAACCAGCTGGAAGTCGCCGCCGACGCGCTGCGCCTGCCGCCGTGGGATGCGAAGATCGGCAAGCTCTCCGGCGGCGAGAAGCGCCGCGTCGCGCTGTGCCGCCTGCTGCTGCAGAAGCCCGACATGCTGCTGCTCGACGAACCCACCAACCACCTCGACGCCGAGTCGGTGGAATGGCTGGAGCAGTTCCTGGCCCGCTACACCGGCACCGTGGTGGCGGTGACGCACGATCGCTACTTCCTCGACAACGCCGCCGAGTGGATCCTCGAGCTCGACCGCGGCCGCGGCATTCCGTGGAAGGGCAACTACACCGAGTGGCTGCAGCAGAAGGAAGAGCGGCTCAAGCAGGAAGAGAACCAGGAAAAGGCCCGCCAGAAGGCGATCCAGAAGGAGCTGGAGTGGGCGCGGCAGAACGCCAAGGGCGGCCGCTCCAAGGGCAAGGCGCGCCTGGCGCGCATCGAGGAGCTGCAGTCGGTCGACTACCAGAAGCGCAACGAGACCAACGAGATCTTCATCCCGCCGGGCGAGCGCCTCGGCAACAAGGTGGTGGAGTTCAAGAACGTCAGCAAGCGCTTCGGCGACCGCCTGCTGATCGACGACCTGAGCTTCATGGTCCCGGCCGGCGCGATCGTCGGCATCATCGGCCCCAACGGCGCGGGCAAGTCGACGCTGTTCAAGATGATCACCGGGCAGGAGAAGCCGGACTCGGGCACGATCGAGATGGGCCCGACGGTGCAGCTGGCCTACGTCGACCAGAGCCGCGACAAGCTCGAAGGCGACAAGACCGTGTTCGAGGAGGTGTCCGGCGGCCTGGACATCCTCAACATCAACGGCATCGAGATCCAGTCGCGCGCCTACATCGGCCGCTTCAACTTCAAGGGCCAGGATCAGCAGAAGCGCGTGGGTTCGCTCTCGGGTGGCGAACGCGGCCGCCTGCACATGGCCAAGACCCTGCTCCAGGGCGGCAACGTGCTGCTGCTCGACGAACCATCGAACGACCTGGACATCGAAACGCTGCGTGCGCTCGAGGACGCGCTGCTCGAGTTCCCCGGCAACGCCTTCGTGATCTCGCACGACCGCTGGTTCCTGGACCGCATCGCCACGCACATCCTCGCCTTCGAGGGCGACAGCCACGTGGAGTTCTTCCAGGGCAACTACCGCGAGTACGAGGAAGACAAGAAGCGCCGCCTCGGCGACGACGCGGGTCCCAAGCGCCTGCGCTTCAAGGCGCTCAAGTAAGGCGCCGGCGCCGGCCATGACCATCGAACGCCAGTGCGAACTCGAGGGCCTGCGCCGCGTGGGCGCGCTGGTGGCGTCGATCCTCGACTCGATGCGCGAGGCGGCGGTGCCCGGCGTGCGGTCGCGGGAGCTGGACGCCTTCGGCGCGGAGCGGATGCGCCGCGCCGGAGCGCGCTCGGCGCCGCAGCTGAGCTACGGCTTTCCCGGTGCGACCTGCATCAGCATCGACCGGGTGGTGGCGCACGGCATTCCCGACGACACCGTGCTGCGGGACGGCGACCTGGTGAACATCGACGTGTCGGCCGAACTCGACGGATTCTTCGCCGATACCGGCGCCAGCTTCGTCGTCGGTCCGGCCACGCCCCGGCAGCAGCGGTTGATCGACGCCACCCGCGAGGCTCGCGATGCGGCGATCGCGCAGCTGCGTGCGGGCGGACGCCTGAACGGCATCGGCCGCAACATCGAGACCGTCGCCGCGCGCCGCGGCTTCCGGGTGATCCGCAACCTCGGCAGCCACGGCGTCGGCCGGGCGCTGCACGAGGAGCCCGGCCAGATTCCCGGCCACTACGTGCCGGGCGATACGCGGCGCCTGCACGAGGGGCTGGTGATCACGGTCGAACCGTTCCTGTCGACCCACTGCAGCCAGGTCGATGAAGCGGACGACGGCTGGTCGCTGAGCTGCCGGCGCGGCCACGGCGCGCAGTTCGAACACACCGTGGTGGTGACCGCCGGCGCGCCGATCGTGCTGACGCAGGCCCCGGGAGCGCAGGCATGAACTTCGTCGACAAGCTCCGCAGCCGCTGGCGCGAGGCCGACAGCCTGGTCTGCGTCGGCCTCGATCCCGATCCGGCGCGATTCCCGGAGACCCTGCTCGACGAGCCGGACGCGCTGTTCGTGTTCTGCCGCGACATCGTCGACGCCACGGCGGAGTTCGCCTGCGCCTTCAAGCCGCAGATCGCCTACTTCGCCGCGCACAATGGCGGCGAGCAGGCGCTGCAGCGGCTGATCGCGCACATCGCCGCCGCGCATCCGGACGTGCCGGTGGTGCTGGACGCCAAGCGCGGCGACATCGGCAGCACCGCCGAGCAGTACGCGGCCGAGGCCTTCGATCGCTTCGGCGCCGATGCGGTGACGCTCAACCCCTACATGGGCCGCGACTCGGCCGATCCGTTCCTGCGCCGCGGCGACCGCGGCTGCATCTTCCTCTGCCACACATCGAACCCCGGCGCGCGCGATTTCCAGGAACTCGACGTCGGCGGCGAGCCGCTGTACCAGCGCATCGCGCGTGCCATCGCCGCCGACTGGAACGGCGCGGGCAACTGCGGGCTGGTGCTCGGCGCGACCTTCCCGGAAGAGCTCGGCGTGATCCGCGGCATCGTCGGCGACATGCCGCTGCTGATCCCCGGCATCGGCGCACAGGGTGGCGATGTGGAAGCCGTGGTGCGCCATGGCGCCACCGCCGATGGCACGGGGCTGATGATCAATTCCTCGCGCGGCATCCTCTACGCATCGTCCGGCCCGGACTACGCCGCGGCCGCGGCGGAAGCGGCCAGGGCCCTGCGCGATACCGTCAACCTTTGCCGCCAGGCCCGGCGCTAGCTCAGGCCTTTGCCCACTGCCGCAGTGCGGCCAGCGGGAAGCGGAGCCAGATCGCCAGCCACACCGCCAGCCGGGTCGACCAGCCGACCTGCGCGGCATCGAAGCGGCGGAAGTAGCGCCACAGGCCGCGGTGCTTGTGCCACTCCACGAACAGCGGCCTCGAGCGGCTGGAGACGCCGCGCAGGTGCAGCACCCGCACCCGGTTGGCCACCGCGACCGTGGCGCCGGCCTGGCGCGCGCGACGGCACAGGTCGAGGTCCTCGGCGTGCAGGCGGTAGCCTTCGTCGAAGCCGCCGATGCGCTCGAACAGCGCGCGCGGCACCAGCATCAGCGCGCCCGATACCGCGTCCACCGGCTGCAGCGCGAGGCTGTCGTCGGGCGCGATCGCAGGATCGCGCGCGCCGCGGTCGCGCAGCATCGCCGCCAGCGCAGGATCGCGGCGGCGTGCGGCCGCGTCGCGCTGGTCGTGTTCGTCGACCAGGTCGGCGCCCAGCAGGCAGTCGCCGCCGAGCGCGATGGCCAGCGCCAGCAGCCGCGACAGCGCGTCGGGCTCGAGCAGGCAGTCCGGGTTGACGAAGGCCAGCCACGGCGCATCGCTGTCGCGCGCCCCCTGGTTGCAGGCCACCGAGAAGCCGGGATTGTCGGGATTGCCGATGAAGTGCAGGCGCGCGTCCAGCGACGCATGGCGCTGGATCACCGCGAGGGTCGCGTCGGTCGAGCCGTTGTCGACGATGCGGACCTGGGCCACGCCCTCGGCCGCGCGCAGGCGCGACAGGCACTCGTCGATGGTGGCCTCGCTCTGGTAGCTCACCACCACCGCGGCGATGCCGGGACCGGTCGCGCTCATGGCGCGTCCTCCACGTCCGGCGATGGATCGGTGGCGGACGGGAACAGCTCGTGCTGCAGGCGCGGCCCGCCGGCATCGGCATGGCGCTGTTCGAGCTGCGCGCGCACCTGCCGCAGCGGATCGTCCATCAGGTAGTGCGCCAGGCGCGCATGCCAGGCCGGCCAGCGCGCGCCCAGCGCGTCCATGTCGCCCGTCGCCGGCCCACCTTCGCCGCCGCGGGCGACGAACGCCGTCTCGCACAGCACGTTGCGCCAGCCCAGGCCCGACAGGCGCAGGCACAGGTCGATCAGCGCCGCGTACCAGGAACCGTAGCTGGCCGCGTCCAGCCCGCCGGCTTTGCGCCGGGCGCTGCCGCGCAGCAGCACGGCGTGGGCCACCGCGGCGGGCAGTTCCGGATGCAGCGGCGGCATGTCGGCGCAGGCGCGCGCCACACGGCCGAGGTCGGCCGGCATCGGCGCGATCTCGCCGATCCGCGGCCAGGCGGCGGTTTCGCCGGCATTGCACCAGGGCGTGGCGCTGGCGATCGAGGCATCGCGCGCGAAGCAGGCCGCGAGCTGCGTGGCCCAGCCCGGCGCAGGCACCGCATCGGAAGCGAGCACGATCGCATCGGCATCGCCGCAGGCCGCCAGCATCTGGTCGACGTGCGCCACCTCGCCCACGCGCCGGTCGCGACGCGTGTAGTCGGCCTGCAGCGGCGTGCGCGCCAGCCAGCGTTCGATGATCGCCAGCCCGCGCGGTCCGGCCTGCGCGTCGTCGGCCAGCCAGACGCGCGTGCCAGGCGGCGTGCCCGCGTCGAGCGCGGCCAGGCAGGCATCGAGCGCGTCGTCGTCGCTGCCCACCGGCAGCAGCACCACTGGCGTTTCAGCCATGCGCGTCCCCACACGCCCGCACGGTCGGTCAGTCCCGCGGGGCCCGGTGCAGCGGCTCCATCGCGCGGAAGCGGCGGCTGTACTCGTCGGTCAGGGTGCGCGCCTCGTTGACGTCGCGGATGATGGTCGGCGTCAGCAGGATGATCACCTCGGTGCGCGCGGTGCTCGAGGTCTGGCGTCCGAACAGGCCGCCGAGCACGGGAATCCGGCTCAGCCCGGGGAAGCCCGCGGAGCCGCGCCCGACCTGGTCGCGGATCAGCCCGGCCAGCATCACCGTATCGCCGCTGCGCACCGCGGCCTCGGTCTTCATCTTGCGCGTGTCGATGCGCACGTTGCCGTTCTCGTCGGCGGTGGCCTGGTCGCCCGGCGTGCTGACCTCCTGGACGATGTCGAGGAACACCATGCCGTCGCTGGTCACGCGCGGACGCACGTTGAGGATCGTGCCCGTTTCCAGGTACTGGACCGAGGTGAAGCTGTTGTCGCTGCCGAGGATCGGATTGACGCTCACGGTGGAGATCGGGATGCGGCTGCCGACGTTGAGCGTGGCCTCGGCGTTGTTGCGGGTCATGATCGAGGGCGACTGCAGCACGCGCAGGTCGGTCACCTCGTCCAGCGCGCTGATGATCGCGGCGGCATTGCGGCCGAGGAAGGTCCAAGACAGGCCGCTGCCCACGTTGCCGGTACCCGAACCGGTGACGTTGCCGGCAATCGCGCTCCAGGTGGTGCGGCCGACCGCGGACGGCAGGCCGGCATCGGTGACGGCACGCTCGAAGAACCAGTTCACGCCGTAGCGCAGGTCGCCTTCGAGCACCACCTCGGCGATCTGCGCCTCGATGTGCACCTGCAGCGGCATCACGTCCAGGCGCTCGACCACTTCCTTGATCGACTTCCACGCAGATGGCGTGGTCCGCACCAGCAGGGCGTTGGTCTCGTCCAGCGCGGACACGCCGACGCGGTCGCCCTCGACCTCCAGGGTGACGCCGCTGGCGCCGCCGCGATCCTGGTTGAGCGACAGGGAGCCGCCGCCGAAGCCCGAGCCGGAGCCCGACCCCGAGCCGGAGCCGGTGCCGTTCATGCCCTGGTCCATCGACCCCATCGAATCGCCGCCGTCGAACTTGGCGCCGTCGCCGCCCACGCCGCTGCCGATGGTCGACGAGGTCAGGCCCGGCATCAGCGAGGGGCCACCGTCGCCGCCGCCGGACCGGCCGGAACTGCCGCCGAACACCTCGGCCAGGCGCTGCGCCAGGTCGCGGGCGCGGATGTACTTGAGCTCGTACGAATACAGCCGCGCGCCGGCGCCGGCGCTGTCGATGCGCTCGAGCCAGTCGCCGATGTCGTCGAGGTAGTCGGGCTGCGGGGTGATCACCAGCACCGCGGGGGCGCCTTCCAGCGGCATGAAGCGGAACATGCCGGCCACCGGCGACTTGCTCTGCTCGCCGAACACCTTTTCAAGGTCCGCCACCACCCGCGTGGCCTTGCCGCTCTGCAGCGGGAACACGCCCACCGACATGCCCGACAGCCAGTCGACGTCGAAGATCTCGATCGTGCGCAGGTAGTTCTCCAGCTCCACCCGCGAGCCGGACACGGTGATCGTGTTGCGGCCGTTGTCGACCGAGACGATGGCGTTGGGCCGGGCGTAGGGTTCGAGCACCTTCTCCATCTCGGTGGCCGAGATGTAGCGCAGCGGCACCACCCGCACCTCGAAGCCGCGTGCGGCCTCCGCGCCGCCCGTGCGCGGCGCCACCGTGCCCGAAGGCAGGGCCGCGTCGGCCGGCACGATCTGGTACATGCCGCCGCTGTAGACCATGCGCGCGTTGTTGTCGGCCAGCGCGCGCTCGAGCAGCACGTAGGCCTGGGCCGGGCTGACCGTGCGCGGCGTGGCGAGCGTGACGGTGCCCTGCACGCCCGGCGCGATGGTGTAGTTCTGGCCCAGCATGTCGCCGAGGATGGCCTTGACCACCGCGTGCAGCGGCTCGCCCTCGAAGTTGAACGAGGCCTCGCCGGTGCTGCCGCCGAGGTTGGGCGGCGAACTCGCGGCCACCCCCTGGTTGATCACCTGGCCGCTGCCGCGCCGGATCTGCGCGCGCGGACCCGCCTCGTCTTCCTCCAGCGGTTCGGCCTGGATGCCGGTCTGGCCGGCCGCGGCCGGGGTGGGCGCACGCTGCTGTCCGCGCGAGAGGGTGGGCGCCGGCATCGAGGCGCAGGCGGCCAGCAGCATGGACAGGCAGGCCGCGACGGCGGATTGGCACAGGGATCGTGGAGTCATCGGCGCAGTCTATTGGTTCTCGTTGGCGGGCTGTCCGGTGC
>JAEXTE010000133.1 GCA_023453655.1 Pseudomonadota bacterium | reverse complement strand
GAACACGCGGTCGATCTCGCCCTGCCACTCGCCATGGTAGAGCGCGAGCTTGTGTTCGGCCGGGGTCTGCCCGGCCTCGACCGTTTCCATCAGCGGCGACAGGAAATCGCGCTCGTCCTCGCCCGACGCATTGCGGCGGGCGCGACGCGCCAGTCCGGCGGCGGAGATGCGCAGCGCCTCGCGCGCCAGGTCCTGCACGCTTCCGCCGCGGAACGGCAGCGCCAGTGCGTGCTTCGGCACGCCGTCGCGCAGCGCATGGCGCTCTTCGCGACTGAAGTCGCGCACCAGGTCCCAGGCGGCGTCGAGCGCGGCATCGTCGTACAGCAGGCCCACCCAGAAGGCGGGCAGCGCGCACAGCCGGTTCCAGGGGCCGCCGTCGGCGCCGCGCATCTCCAGGTACTTCTTCAGCCGCACTTCCGGGAACGCGGTGGTCATGTGGTCGTTCCAGTCGCGCAGCGTGGGCAGCGCCCCGGGCAGCACGTCGAGGCGCCCGGCCATGAAATCGCGGAACGACTTTCCCGAGGCGTCGATGTACTCGCCATCGCGGTAGGAGAAGTACATCGGCACGTCGAGCAGGTAGTCGACGTAGCGTTCGTAACCGAATCCGTCCTCGAACACGAAGTCGAGCATGCCGGTGCGGCCCGGATCGGTATCGGTCCAGATGTGCGAGCGGTAGCTCAGGTAGCCGTTGGGCCGCCCTTCGGTGAACGGCGAATCGGCGAACAGCGCGGTCGCGACCGGCTGCAGCGCCAGCGAGACGCGGAACTTCTTCACCATGTCGGCCTCGTCCGCGTAGTCGAGGTTGACCTGGACGGTGCAGGTGCGGGTCATCATGTCCAGGCCGAGCGAGCCGACCCTAGGCATGTAGTCGCGCATGATCCGGTAGCGGCCCTTGGGCATCCACGGCATGTCCGCGCGCGACCACTTGGGCTGGAAGCCCATGCCGAGGAAGCCCAGCCGCAGCTCGTCAGCGACGGCCTTGACCTCGCGCAGGTGGCTGCCGACTTCCCGGCAGGTCTGGTGGATGTCCTCCAGCGGCGCGCCCGACAGCTCCAGCTGGCCGGCCGGCTCGAGCGTGACCGAGGCGCCGTCCTTGTACAGGGCGATGACCCGGCCGTGCTCCCCGACCGCCTCCCAGCCGAAACGCGTCAGCCCCTTGAGCAGGGCCTCGATCCCGCGTTCGCCCTCGAAGGTGGGCGGGCGCAGGTCGTCGAGGCGGAAACCGAACTTCTCGTGCTCGGTGCCGATGCGCCAGTCACCCCGCGGCTTCTCGCCCGAGGCGAGGACCGCGGCCAGCTGGTCGCGGTGGGTGACCGGGGTGTCGCCGGCGTGGCTGGGGCTCGACATGCGCATCGCTCTGGTGGAGGGCGCGAGGCCCGGTGGCCGGCGCTCGCGGCACGCATTATGGAACGGCGCGGGCAGGCACGGCATTCCGGCACTGGAACGCAGGCGCGGCACCGGCGGCGCCGATGCCCGGCCCATGCATACGAATTCATCGCCCCGCGCGCTGTCGCTGCGGCGCTGCCGCCGTTAGCCTCGGGCGGATTCGAAACAACGGGGGACCCTCCATGACGCGTTCGGCCTTGCTGCTGTGCCTGCTGTTGTCCTGCCTGCCGCCATTGCACGCGGCCACGGTCGAGCGGGTGGAGCCGGAGAACTGGTGGGTCGGCATGCGCCACCGCCAGGTGGAACTGATGCTGCATGGCCAGGACATCGCCGCGCTGCAGGCGCGCATCGCGCATCCCGGCGTACGCGTCACCGGCGTGCAGGCGCTGGACAGCCCGAACTACCTGTTCGTGACCGTGGAGATCGACGACGACGCCACGCCCGGCGCGCTGGAGATCGAACTGCTCGACGGCGACGCGGTCGCCGCGCGCCATCCCTGGCGCGTCGACGCGCGCGAACCGGCGCCGCCGCGCGGCTTCGACGCGCGCGATGCGATCTACTTGGTCACCCCCGACCGCTTCGCCAACGGCGATCCCGGCAACGACAGCGTGGCCGGACTGCGCGAGGCGGCCGACCGCGCGAATCCCGACGGCCGCCATGGCGGCGACCTGGCCGGCATGCGCGCGCAGCTGGGCTACATCGCCTCGCTCGGCTTCACCCGGCTCTGGCCCACGCCGGTCCTGGAGAACGACCAGCCCGGCTACTCCTACCACGGCTACGCGATCACCGACCTGTACCGCGTCGACCCGCGCATGGGCAGCAACGACGACTACCGCGCCCTGTCGCGCGAAGCGCGCGCGCACGGCATCGGCCTGGTGATGGACGTGGTCCTCAACCACATCGGCTCGGAGCACTGGTGGATGCGCGACCTGCCCAGCCGCGACTGGATCAACAACGCCGGCCGCTTCAGCCCCACCAACCACCGCCGCACCACCATCCAGGATCCGTACGCGGCGCCGGGCGACCGCATCGGCTTCACCGACGGCTGGTTCGTCGAGGCGATGCCCGACCTCAACCAGCGCCAGCCGCAGCTGGCGCGCTACCTGATCCAGAACACGCTGTGGTGGATCGAGTCCGCGGGCCTGGCCGGCATCCGCGAGGACACCTTCGGCTACGCGGACGCGGGCTTCCTGTCGGCCTGGGCGAAGGCGGTGATGGACGAATATCCCGACTTCGCCATGGTCGGCGAGGAGTGGAGCCCGAACCCGGCGATCGTCGCCCACTGGCAGCGCGGCAAGGCGAACGCCAGCGGCCACGTGCCGCACATGACCAGCATGATGGACTTCCCGCTGCACATCGCCCTGCGCGACGCACTGCTGCGGCCGGACAGCTGGGAGAGCGGCTGGACGCCGCTGTACGAGGCGCTGGCCAACGACTTCCTCTATCCCGATCCGCAGGCGCTGGTGATGTTCGCCGAGAACCACGACGCCACCCGCCTGCTGGCCCACGTCGACGGCGACCTCGGGTTGTGGAAGCTGGGCATGGCCTACATCGCGACGATGCGCGGCATTCCGCAGTTCTACTACGGTTCCGAAGTGCTGCTGCGCGGCCCGTCCGAGCGCCGCGACGGCGAACTGCGCGCGGACATGCCCGGCGGCTGGGCGGGCGATGCGGCCAGCGCGTTCACCGGCGCGGGACTGGACGCGCGCCAGCGCGAGGCGCAGGCCTTCGTGCGCCGCCTGTTCAACTGGCGCAGGCAGGCCACGGCGGTGCACGGCGGCCGGCTGGTGCACTACGTCCCCGAAGGCGGCGTGTACGTGTACTTCCGCGACGACGGCGCGCAGCGGGTGATGGTCGCGCTCAACCGCAACGACTCGGCGACGCCGCTGCCGCTGGCGCGCTTCGCCGACTCGATCGGACACGCGCGCGAGGCGACCGACGTGCTCACCGGCGCCCGCCTGCCGCTCGGCGAATCGCTGCTGCTGCCGGCGCGGGCGCCACTGGTCCTCGAACTGGACTGAAGGCAGCGGTCAGCGCAGCCGGCGCGAAGGCGCCGCCGCGGGATGGAGGCGGCCGCCACGCCGCGCGTGCGCGGCGAACAGCAGCGCCGGGCTGGCGCTGGCCAGCGCACCGGCCGAGACGATCGCCCAGTCGCGCAGCGCCAGCGGCTGCAGGTGCAGCCAGCCCGCCAGGGCGGGCTCCTGCACCAGGAACACCAGCGATGCCAGCGACCCCAGCGCGATCACGCGCGCCGTCCGCGAGGCCAGCCGCGACAGGATCGCGGTGATCGCCGTGCTGGCCAGCACCAGCGTGGCCAGGGCCAGCGTGCGGGCACGCACCTCGTCGCCGCTCGCCACGCCGCTTCCGTAGGCCAGCAGGACCGCCACGGTCACGGCCAGGCCGGCAAGCAGGATCACGGCCCACTCCCGGCGCCCGAAGAACGAGGCGCGTCGGCCGTGGCCCGCCGGCGCCATGCGGCCCTCGGGTGGCGGGTCCTGGAAGACCAGGAGCGCGGTGGGATGGATCAGCAGTTCGAGCCAGACGATGTGGATGGGCAGGTACAGCAGCGGCTGGCCGGCCAGCGGCACGATCGCCGCGCTGAGGACCAGCGGCAGGTGCACCATCAGCAGGTAGGCGAAGCTCGACTGCAGGTTGCGGAACAGCTGCCGGCCCTCGGCGATCGCGCCCACGATCGTGCGGAAGTTGTCGTCGAGCAGCACGATCGCGGCCACCTCGCGGCTGCTCTGCGAGCCCGAGCCGCCCATCGCGATGCCGATGTCGGCCGCCTGCAGGGCCGGCGCGTCGTTCACCCCGTCGCCGGTGACCGCGACGATCTCGCCCTGGCGCTGCAGCCGCTGCACCAGTTCCAGCTTCTGCGCCGGCACCGCGCGCGCGACCACGTCGACCTCGGCCAGCGCTTCGTCGCCCGGCCCGAGGTCGGCCATCGTCGCGACCCGCGGATCACCGCTGCCCAGCCCGGCTT
>JAEXTE010000100.1 GCA_023453655.1 Pseudomonadota bacterium | reverse complement strand
CGCCGAGCAGCAGGGTGTGGAACTCGCGCGCGATCTCGATGTAGTCGGCGGTCCCGCGCGGCCCTTCGCACAGCGCGTCGAAATCGAACCAGGCCATGTCCTTGCAGCGCGCACGCACCGGGATGCGGCGTCCGTCGATTTCGATGCCGGCGTCGCGGTGCGCGTCGTCGCCGCCGAGCTCGCGCCAGCGCGTGTCCAGCCAGGCGTCCGACTGCGCGTCCACCGGCGCGCGGTACACCGGCGAGCGGGTCAGCGCGCGCAGTCGGTAGTCGGTGTCGCTGTCCAGGTACACGACCTGGCAGTGGCGCTGCAGCAGCTCGATCGCCGGCAGGAAGCGCGCGCGCTGCAGGCCGCCCTGGTACAGGTCGGGCGGATCGACGTTGGAGGTGGTCACCAGCACGATGCCCTCGGCGAACATGCGCTCGAGCAGCCGCGCCAGGATCATCGCGTCGCCGATGTCGTTGACGAAGAACTCGTCCAGCACCAGCACGCGCATCTGCCGGCGCCAGTCGCGCACGATCGTCGCCAGCGGGTCGCGCTCGCCGCCGTGGGCGCGCAGCTGCGCGTGCACGCTGCGCATGAAGCGGTGGAAGTGGGTGCGGCGCTTGCCGGCGGGGCCGCGCGCGGGGGCGCGCTGCGGCAGCGCGCCGCTGGCCAGGCTGGCGCCGCGGACCTCGGGCAGGGGCAGGCCGGCGTAGAACAGATCGACCAGGAAGGTCTTGCCGCGGCCCACGCCACCCCACAGGTACAGGCCCTGCGGCACCTCGGCGCGCTGGCCGAGCAGGCGCGCGAACATGCCCCGCGGCTCCGGCTGCAGCAGTGCCGCGTGGATGCGGTCCAGCGCCCGCAGCGCCTCGCGCTGGGCGGGATCATCGCCCCACTCGCCGCGTTCGACGCCGGCCAGGTAGCGCGCCGACGGCGGTGCCGCGTCCGGCTCAGACATCGGCGGGCGGCAGGTAGGCGCGTACGCCGTGGCGGATCGCGCCGCGCAGGTCGATCAGCTTGCGGTGGAAGAAGTGGCTGGTGTCGGGCATGCGCACCAGTTCGGCCTGGGCGCCGCTGCGCTCCAGCCAGTCGTACACCGCCTGCGGATCGACGATCTCGTCGGCCTCGCCCTGGATCACCAGCCAGGGCATGGTGGGCAGGTCGATGGCCTGGAAGTCCCAGCGCCCCGCCGGCGGCGCGATCGAGATCAGCAGCCCCGGCTGCAGTTCGGCCGCCGCGCGCAGCGAGACATAGGCGCCGAAGCTGAAGCCGGCCAGCCACAGCGCGTGGCCGGGCCGCTGCGCGCGCACCCAGGCCGCGATCGCGCGCAGGTCGTCCAGCTCGCCGTCGCCGTTGTCGAAATCGCCTTGCGACTGGCCGGTGCCGCGGAAGTTGAAGCGCACCGTGGTGGCGCCCGACTCGCGCAGGGCGCGCGCGGCCATGGTCACCACCTTGTTGTGCATGGTGCCGCCCTCGGTCGGGAGCGGATGGCAGACGATGGCCACCAGCGGCAGGGCGGGGGCGTCGCCCTCGGGCGGATCGACGGCCACCTCCAGCGCGCCGGCGGGGCCGGGGAGCAGCAGGCTGCCGCCTTCGGCGGGCATGTCTGGATGCGAGGACATGGCCGAATGATACCCGCGGCCCTGCGCAGGCCAGGCGAGCATGCGCCAGGTCTCAGAGGTCCAGGCCGACCAGCAGCGGATCGTGGTCGGAGCTGCGCCAGGGCAGGGTGCTCGCGCCGGCGTCGCCGCGGTCGCGAGCGCTGGCCGGCTCGTCGGCATTGCTGTGCCAGATGGCCGCGCCCGCCAGGCGCCCGGCCAGCGCCGGACTCAGCAGCACGTGGTCCAGCCGTCCGGCCATGCCGTCGAACACGAAGCTGTGGCGCTGCGTCGCCATCGCCGCCAGCGCATCCACCCAGCCCTCGCCGCGCAGCAGGCGCAGCGGGTCTTCCTGCGCATAGGCGTTCAGATCGCCCACGATGGCGACAAGATCGCTGCCGGTTCCGGTGGGATCGCTGCCCAACCACTGGTCCAGCAGGCGCGCGGACTCGACCCGCACCGGGTTCCAGCAGGCCTGGCCGTCGCCCTGGTCGGCGTTGTCGCCGCCGGCTTCGCCGCAGCCCTTGGACTTGAAGTGGTTGGCCACGACCACGAACGCCGGACCGGCGTCGCGACCCTGCACCACCGGCACGAAGGCCTGGGCCAGGGGCACCCGGCTGTTGCGCCCGAAGGGGCCGCTGCGCAGGGTGGCGGGGGCGCCCTCGGGGCGCAGCCGCGCGCTGCGGTAGATGAGCCCGACCCGGATCGCATCGCTGCCGGGACCGTTGCCCGTGCGCACGAAGGCCCAGTCGCCGCCGCCGGCGTTGAGCGCTTCCACCAGCTGGGCGATGGTCGATTCCGGGCCGTCGCCGTCGTTCTCCAGCTCCATCAGCGCGGCCACGTGCGGGTCCAGTTCGCGCAGGGTCGCGACGGCGCGGGCCAGCTGCGCCTGCCACTGGGCCTCGGTACGGGCGCCGCGCGGAGTCGGAAAACCGCCGCCGCGACCGTCGCCGTTGAACAGGTTGCCCAGGTTGAACGAGGCCAGGCGCACGCCGCCCGGCACGGAGGGAGCGTCCGGGCGCGGCGCGGCCTCGATGCGCGGCACCGCGGTCAGCTGCAGGCGCCACTCGCCCCAGCGCTGGTCGACGATGCCTTCGGCGCCATGGACCAGGCTGCCCGAGCGCGGCGCGGGCGCGCCGTCGAGGTACCAGATCCTGGACGGCCGCTCGTCCGCGCGGGCATCGTCGAGCAGCAGCCGGCGGCGGGCGTTGTCGGCCGCGACCCGGGCCGCATCGGGGCCGGGCGGCGCGAGTTCGGTGGGCGTGCGCAGGCGCTCGCCGAAGCTGGCGTGCAGCACGCCGCGCCGCGACAGCTCGTGCTGGCCGCCGATGACGAGCGGGGTGTCGATGCGCACGCGCATGCCTTCCAGCGGCTCCCAGTCGGGCGGCGGCGGGGGCCCCGCCCCCCCCCCCCGG
>JAEXTE010000083.1 GCA_023453655.1 Pseudomonadota bacterium | reverse complement strand
CGCCGACGCGGTGAGCGCGACGCGCGTCCCGACTTCTTCAATCCGGTCGCCAATCGCCTGTTCTTCCGGATCGCGACACCTGCCGGCGTGCTGACCATCGCCCTGGGCATGAGCCTGATCCCGTGGGTCGAACCGGGCGCCTGGCTGATCGGCAAGCTCGTGCTGGTGGCCCTGGTGGTGCTGGTGCACCTGTGGATGGGCGCGCACCTGCACGCGCTGGGCAAGGGCAAGGAGCGGCGCCCTGGGCTGCTGCCGCGCCTGCTGGGCTGGAGCCCGCTGCTGCTGTTGCTGGGCATCGCCGCGCTGACCGGGGCGAAGCCGCGCAGCGTGGGCGACCTGCCACCTCCGGGGGAGGCCGCTCATTCGTCCAGCGCCCGGTCGGAGGCGTCGTCCTCGTCACGCTCGCGGTGGCCGTAGACGCCGATGCCGTGGCCGAAGCTGAGCGTGCCGCCCAGCCAGCCCACCACCAGCACCATGCCCGCCGTCGGCGCCGAGTGCGCCAGCGCCCACCAGCCGGCCGCGGCCGGGTCGGGCCAGCGCAGCCAGACGCCCGCGGCCGCGAGCGCCAGCAGCATCACGCCCGCGATGAAATGGCTCCATGCCGACACATGCCGCCGCGCCACCCGGATCAGGAACATGTCGGCGATGCCCAGCCCAGCCGCCATCAGGCCCGCGACCAGGCCGACCACGTTCAGCCACCAAGCCGCGTCCGCCCAGAACATCCGGCCGCTCCACAGGTGGAGGACGTCGGCCGGCAGCAGCAGGGTCAGGCAGGCAATCGGATAGACCACCGCCACCGGATGCAGCGGATGGCGATGGAGCGCCACGCGGCTTTCCACCGTGGGGCTGCGCTGTTGGGGGACGGGTTGCTGGAGCGTGTCGCGCATGGCCGCTTCACTCGCAGGGCTGCAGCAGCAGCACGGGGATGGTGGTGAACGCCATCGCCAGCAGCGACAGCAGCGACAGCATCGCGACCAGTCGTGCCGCGAAGCGCCTGTCGTCGCTGCTCTCGGGCGCGGCGGCGCTCCGCCTGGCGCGCAGTCCGATCCAGGCCACCGCAGCGAAGGCCGGCAGCGTCGCCAGGGCGATCGCGATCCACGCCGCCGGCGCCGGCCAGCCCCGACCGCAGGCCAGCCCCTGCAGCGAATAGACCGCGAAGAAGTGCAGCCCCCAGACCAGGAAGGGGCTGGCGATCCAGCTCAGGCGGCGGGGACGTCGCGCGCCGTTCATTGCAGCACCGGGAACAGATGAATCACCGCCCAGCCGATCGCCGCCTGCACCAGCGCGTAGCGCAGGAAGGCGTGCGCGACGCGCCACTCGAGGGGCCGCGCCGCGTCCACCAGGCGGTGGCCGATACGCGCGCTCACATGCAGGCACAACACCGCGGCGAGCACGAGGTGCAGCGCGCAGAAACCCGCCAGGGTCCACACCACCGAGGCATAGGCATGGGCCTGCGGCTGACCCGGCGCATCGGCCAGCGGCGGCAGGTGGACCAGGACGGATCCCAGCGCCGCCGCGGCCGCCACGATGGCCGGGATCGCAACGCGACGACGGCGCCGGAATCCGGCGCGCAGTGCAGCCGATGCCACCGCGCCGGCCAACCAGGACACCGCCAGCAATCCCGGCGCGAACCAGTGCATGCCACGCAGCGCGGCCTCGCCCATGCCGCGCGGCGGCCAGCCGTCGCTGCCCAGCCACAGGTAGAAGTAGGCGAACACCAGCGAGGCGAACAGCGAGCCGACGATCAGCATCGTCACCACCACCGCCCACCAGCCCGGCGCATTGCGGCTGGCGTACTGCGACGGCAGCATCCGCCCGTCGCCGGCGTCCACCTCCACCGGCGCGCCGCGCCAGCCGGTGCTCCAGGCCCAGGTGCAGAACAGCGCCAGCAGCGGCGCGACGCAGGCGGCCGCCAGCCAGTACCAGCCGGCGATGAAGCAGGCCAGCAGCGCGGTGATCGCCAGCGCCGACAGCAGCGGCAGCCACGACGAACCGGACAGGAACACCACCTGTTCCGGTCGCGCCGACACGATGCCGGTGCCCAGCAACTCGCGCCGGCCGCGCGCGGGATCGCCGAGCAGGCCGTCCGTGCGCGCCACCCGCTCGCGCAGGCCGCGGTCGCGCCACAGCGGCCAGGCGTCGTCGACCCGGGGCGCGGAGGCGAAGTTGTAGTTGGGCACCGGCCACGGCAGCGCCCATTCCAGCGTGCCCGCCCGCCACGGGTTGGCGCGCGCGCGGCGGCCGTGGGCGAAGCAGAGGCCGGCGTCGACCAGGATCGCGACGATCCCCACCGCCAGCACGAATCCGGCGGCGGTCGAAAGCAGGTTGAGCCATTCCACCCCCAGTTCCGGCGCATAGGTATGGACCCGGCGTGGCATGCCGAGCAGGCCGGTCAGGTGCATCGGCACGAAGGTCAGGTGGAAGCCGACGATCACCAGCCAGAACGCCATGCGGCCGATGCTCTCGGACGGCATGCGACCGGTCGCCAGCGGCAGCCAGTAGTAAAGCCCGGCGAACAGCGGGAACATCAGCCCGCCGATCAGCACGTAGTGCAGGTGCGCGACCACGAAATGCGTGTCGTGGGCCTGCCAGTCGAACGGCACGAAGGCCAGCATCACCCCGGTCAGCCCGCCCAGCACGAACACCACCAGGAAGCCGAGGATGTGCAGCATCGGCAGCCGCAGCCAGGGCCGGCCGGCCCACAGCGTGGCGATCCAGGCCAACACCTGCACCGAGGTCGGGATCGCCACCGCCATGCACGCGGCGCTGAAGAAGGCCAGCGCCAGCAGCGGGATGCCGACCGCGAACATGTGGTGCACCCACAGTCCGAAGCTGAGGAAGCCCGTGGACACCAGCGCCAGCACGATCCAGGCGTAGCCCACGATGGGGCGCCGGGCGAAGGTCGGCACGATCATCGACACCACGCCCGCCGCCGGCAGGAAGATGATGTACACCTCCGGATGGCCGAACAGCCAGAACAGGTGCTGCCACAGCAGCGGATCGCCACCCAGCGCCGGGTCGAAGAACACGAAGCCGAAGGCGCGCTGCAGTTCCAGCAGGATGCTGGCCAGGATCAGCGGGGGGAACCCGAGCGCGATCATGAAGGCCATCACCAGGATCGCCCAGGCGAACAGCGGCATGCGGCGGATGTCCATGCCCGGTGCGCGGGTGACCAGGATCGCCACGATCAGCTCGACCGCCGCCGTCACCGCCGCGATCTCGGAGAAGGTGACGCCGATCAGCCAGAAGTCCGGCCCCTTGCCCGGCGAGAAGGTGGCATCGGTGAGCGGCACGTACATGAACCAGCCGCCGTCGGGCGCCGCGTCGAACAGCAGGCTCGAGTACAGGAACAGCCCGCCGAACAGGTAGCACCACCAGCCGAACGCGCTCAGCCGCGGGAACGGCAGGTCGCGCGCGCCGAGCATCTTCGGCAGCAGGTACATCGCGAAGCCTTCCATGATCGGCACCGCGAACAGGAACATCATCGTCGTCCCGTGCAGGGTCACGAACTGCGCGTAGCGCTCCGGGTCGAGCACTTCGGCATCGAACCAGGCCAGCTGCAGGCGGATGAACATCGACAGCAGGCCGCCCACCAGCATGAAGGCGAAGCCGGTGACGATGAAGCGCATCGCGATGGTGCCGTGGTTGACCGCGGTCAGCTGGCCGCGCCATCCGGCGTCGTTGGCCCAGATGCGCTCGAGCGCCGCGAGCCGGCGCGCGTGGGTGCCCGGGATCGGGGCCGCCGGCGCGCTCATCGCACCCTCCCGTCGACGGCGTTTCCGTCGAGCCAGCCCGCGAACGCGTCCGGTGCAAGCACCACCACGTCGAATGCCATCAGTGCGTGGTCGAGTCCGCAGAACTCGGCGCACTGCCCGCGGATCGGGCCGGCGCGTTCGGCACGCAGGCGCAGCACGTTGACGCGTCCGGGGATGGCGTCGATCTTGCCGCCCAGGCGCGGGATCCAGAAGCTGTGGATCACGTCCTCGCTGCCCACATGGAACTCCACCATCGTGTCCAGCGGCATCGCCAGCTCGTCGAACGAGCGCGCGACGACCTCTCCATCGGCGTCCAGGTAGGCGAATTCCCATTCCCACTGGCGCGCGGTGACCTGTACCACCTGCCCCACCTGGGCGCGTTCGCCGGTGATGCGGTCGCTGGCGAGGGTGCCGTAGACCAGCAGCGCCAGCAGCAGCGTGGCGGGCAGCGCGACGCCGCCGGCGAGGATCAGCTTGCCGCCCTTCGCGGGGGACAGGCGGCGCCGACCGCGCATGGCGACCCCGGCGAGCAACAGCACGACGCTCCAGGCGAGCAGCGCGCCGGCGGCCATGAGCCACCAGCTGGCCGCGATCGCTCCGGCCGCCGGCCCAGCCGGATCCAGTGCCGACTGCGGCCCGGCGCAGCCGGCCGCGAGCACCGCGATGCCTGCCGCGCAGGCCCTGTGGCCGCTTGCACGCCGATAACGCTCGATGGTCCCTACCCTCCGGGGAACCGCGCGCCACGCGCGGCCCATGCACAGGAAGGCCCAGTCTGCCCAGCGGCTCGTGAAGCCCCTGCGAGACGGAATCCATGCGCAGCGCATCCGCAAGCGTCCAGGACCGCCGGACCCGGGCACCAGAAAGCGGTCATTGCACCCGGAAGCGTCAAAGGCCCCCGGAGCGTGATAGGCAGCCGGGATACCGTCGCCACAAGACCGGCGCGCACGTCCCCTCCCCGCCTGCGGGGGAAGGCAGGGATGGGAGCCCTCAGGTCGCCACGAACCCTACCCCGCCCGCTGCGACTCCAGCGCTTCAGCCGCTTCCAGTGTGTTCTGCATCAGCGTGGCCACCGTCATCGGGCCGACGCCGCCCGGCACCGGGGTGATCCAGCTCGCACGCCGCGCGGCGGCATCGAACTCCACGTCACCGGTGAGGCGGCCGTCGTCGAGGCGGTTGATGCCCACGTCGATCACCACCGCGCCCGGCTTCACCCAGTCGCCCGGGATCAGGTCCGGCCGCCCGACCGCCACCACCAGGATGTCGGCTTCGCCCACGTGCCGCTGCAGCTCATCGCGCGGGGTGAACTTGTGGCAGCTGGTGACCGTGCAGCCTGCGATCAGCAGCTCCAGCGCCATCGGCCGGCCGACGTGGTTGCTCACGCCGACGATGGTGGCGCTGCGGCCGCGCACCGGGCGGTCGGTATAGGCCAGCAGCGTGGTGATGCCGCGCGGCGTGCAAGGACGCAGTCCGAACTGGCGCAGCGCCAGGTGGCCGACGTTCTCGGGATGGAAGCCGTCGACGTCCTTGCGCGGGTCGATGCGGTGGATCATGTGGGTCGCGTCCGGAATGCCCGGCAGCGGCAGCTGCACCAGGATGCCGTGCACGGCCGGATCGGCATTGAGCCGGTCGATCAGGGCCAGCAGCTCGGCCTCGCCGGTGCCCGCCGGCAGGTCGTGGTCGAACGCCTGGATGCCGACCTTCTCCGCGGCGCGCCGCTTGTTGCGCACGTACGATTGCGACGCCGGGTCGCTGCCCACAAGCACCACGGCCAGCCCCGGCCGCGGCAGCCCCGCCGCCACGCGCGCGTCCACGCGCTGGCGCAGTTCGTCGAGCAGGGAGTCGGCGATGCGCTTGCCGTCGAGGATGCGTGCGCTCATGCGTCTTGGAGGGCGGAAACGGGAACGCGTATTGTCTCACGTCCTCCCTGACAGCCAAGAGCGCACATGTCCCCCAGCGACGACGACACCGTCCATATCGAGGCCGCGGTTTTCCGCCGCCTGCGCGAGCACCTGCTGCAGCGGCGTCCGGACGTCCAGAACATCGACCTGATGATCCTGGCCGGTTTCTGCCGGAACTGCCTGGCCGACTGGTACCGGGACGCAGCGCAGGAGCGCGGCATCGGCATGGACCGCGAACAGGCCCGCGAGGCCCTGTACGGCGAGCCGTTCGCGCAGTGGAAAGCGCGCCACCAGCGCGAGGCGACGCCGGAGCAGCTGGCGGCGTTCGAAGCGACTCGCCAGCGACACGGCTGAGGGCCTGCGACCGCCGCAGGCTTCGTTCGCTCACTCCTCGGCAGGTGGCGCCGCCGTGCCGACCGGTGCCAACGCCGGTGCCGATGCAGGGGCAGCGCCCGGTGTGGGTGCCACGCCCGGCGCAGGCACCATCCCCGACCCGCCCCGCAGTCCGGCCAGTTCCGCCGCCGGCCGCAGCTGCAGCAGCACCGACCAGTCCTGGCGGTTGAGGTCGCACACGTGGCGGCTTTCGGGCG
>JAEXTE010000079.1 GCA_023453655.1 Pseudomonadota bacterium | reverse complement strand
GGCGCGGCCTGCGCGTTCATCGTGCCGCCAGCGCCCGCCCGGCCTTGCTGCCGGTCTCGCGGCCGAGCAGCGCCGCCAGCCAGCGGCCGGTGTCGGCCAGCGCGTCCAGGTCGATGCCGGTGTCGATGCCCATGCCGTGGAGCATATACACCACATCCTCGCTGGCGACATTGCCGCTCGCGCCCCTTGCATAGGGGCAGCCGCCGGCGCCGGACACGGCGCTGTCCACCACGCCGACGCCTTCTTCCAGGCAGGCCAGGATGTTGGCCAGCGCCTGGCCCCAGGTGTCGTGGAAATGCACCGCCAGCGCGGCCATCGGCACGGCGCCGGCCACCGCGCGCAGCATGGTGCGCGCCCTGGCCGGCGTGCCCACGCCGATGGTGTCGCCCAGCGAGATTTCGTAGCAGCCCATCGCATGCAGCGCCGCGGCCACCCGTACCACCTCGGCCAGCGGCACCTCGCCCTGGTAGGGGCAGCCCAGCACGGTGGAGACGTATCCGCGGACCTGCACGCCATCGGCGCGGGCGCGTTCGAGCATCGGCGCGAAGCGGGCCAGCGACTCGTCGACGCCGGCATTGGTGTTCTTGCGGTTGAACGCCTCGGAGGCGGCGGTGAACACCGCCACTTCGCGCGCGCCGGCCGCGAGCGCGCGCTCGTAGCCCTGCAGGTTGGGCACCAGCACCGGGTACGACACGCCCGGCTTTTTCGCGATCCCGGCGAACACTTCGGCTGCGTCGGCCAGCTGCGGGACCCATTTCGGGCTGACGAAACTGGTGGCTTCGATGGTCCGCAGGCCGGTCGCCGACAGGCGGTCGACCAGTTCGATCTTGGCCGCGGTCGGCACCTGGGTCTTTTCGTTCTGCAGGCCGTCGCGTGGACCGACCTCGACGATGCGCACGTGCCGGGTCACCAGGGCTGCTCCCGCGACTGCCCCGCGCGCGGGTCGCAGGGCCTCATTCGCCCGCCTCCAGCAGCACCAGCACGCTGTCGGCCTCGACGAACTCGCCTTCGGCGGCGCGCAGTTCGGCGACCGTCCCGGTACGCGGCGCCTTGAGCGCCAGTTCCATCTTCATCGCCTCGAGCACCGCCAGCTCCTGTCCCGCTTCCACCTGGTCCCCGGCGGCCACGCGCAGCGCCACCACCCGTCCGGGCATCGGCGCGCGCACGCGGTCGTCGCCGGCGGCCTGCGCCGCGGCCTCGTGCCGGTACATCGCCACCGGCGCCAGCGAAAGCCTGCGCGCGCCGTCGTGCACGTCGATCCTGCCCGGGCGCTGCGACACGCGGAAACGCCGCCCCTGCCCATCCAAACGCAGCGACAGGGCGCCCTCGGCCAGGCGCGCGCCCTCGATCGATGCGATGCGCTCGCCGACACGGATGCGATAGCGCCCGCCGTCGCCCTGCGCGTGCAGTTCGATGCGCTCGCCGCGGTGCTGGAAGGCGAGCGGACGTTGTCCGGCATGGCCCAGTCGCCAGCCGTCGGCGATCGACCACGGCGACGTCGGATCGCTGGACGCCACGGCCTGCTCGCGCCGGCCCTGCTCCTGCGCCAGCAGGGTGGCGGTGGCGGCCGCCAGCACCAGCTCCTCGGCAGGGGCCTGGACATTGACGAACTCGTCGAGATGGCGGTCGAGGTAGCCGGTGTCGATCCGCCCCTCGACGATCGCAGGGTGCCGCGCCAGCGCCTCGAGGAAGGCGATGTTGGACTTGGGTCCCTCGATCGCGCACTGCGCCAGCGCCTCTCGCAGGCGGGCGAGGGCGGCCGGCCGGTCGCGGTCGTGGACGATCAGCTTGGCGATCATCGGGTCGTAGAAGATGCTGACCGTGTCGCCCTCGACCACGCCCGAGTCGATGCGCACCGACGGCGAGGGCGGCGGCAGCGACAGCCGCTCCAGCCGACCCGATCCGGGCAGGAAACCCGCCTCCGGATCCTCGGCGTACAGGCGCACTTCGATCGCGTGCCCCTGCTGCGGCACGTCGGGCTGCGCCAGCGGCAACCGGTCGCCGGCCGCGACCCGCAGCTGCCACTCGACCAGGTCGAGCCCGGTGGTCATCTCGGTGACCGGATGCTCCACCTGCAGCCGGGTGTTGATCTCCATGAAGTAGAACCGGCCGGACGGGTCGACGATGAACTCCACGGTCCCGGCATTGGCGTAGTCGATCGCGCGCGCGGCCAGCACCGCGGCCTCGCCCATGGCCGCGCGCAGGGCCGGGGTCAGGAACGGCGAAGGCGCTTCCTCGAACACCTTCTGGTAGCGGCGCTGCGCCGAGCACTCGCGTTCGTTGAGGTGGATGACATTGCCGTGCGCGTCGCCGAACACCTGGATCTCGATGTGGCGGGGCGATTCGATGTAGCGCTCCAGCAGCACGCGGTCGCGGCCGAAGGCATTGGCCGCCTCGCGCTGGCAGCTCTCCAGGTGGGGCAGGAACTCCTCGGCCGAGCGCACGATGCGCATGCCCTTGCCGCCGCCGCCGTGCGCGGCCTTGATCATCAGCGGAAAGCCGATGCGCGCCGCCTCGCGGGCGAGCAGGTCGGGCGACTGGTCCTCGCCGGTGTAGCCGGGCACCACCGGCACGCCGGCGGCCTGCATCAGCTCCTTGGCGCCGGCCTTGCTGCCCATCTTGCGCATCGACGCGGCCTTGGGCCCGATGAACGCCAGGCCGGCCGCCTCCACCGCATCGGCGAACTCGGCGTTCTCGCTGAGAAAGCCATAGCCCGGGTGGACGGCCTGGGCGCCCGAGTGCAAGGCCGCCTGGACGATGGCGTCGCCGCGCAGGTAGCTCTCGGCCGGGCGGGGTCCGCCGATCGGAACCGCCTCGTCGGCCAGGCGCACGTGCTGGGCATCGGCGTCGGCCTCGGAGAACACGGCGACGGTGCGGATGCCGAGCCGGCGCGCGGTGCGGATGACGCGGCAGGCGATTTCGCCGCGGTTGGCGATCAGGATCGTCTGGAACATCAGCGGGAGGCGTCCTCGGGGAGGTGGCAGACGGCTTCGATGTTGTGGCCGTCGGGATCGACCACGAATGCGCCGTAGTAGTCGGCGTGATAGTGCGGCCGCAGGCCGGGCGCGCCGTTGGCGCGGCCGCCGGCGGCGAGCGCGGCCGCATGGAAGGCGGCGACGGCGGCGCGGCTGGCGGCGGTGACGGCGAAGTGCGCGGCGCCGCTCGGCATGACGCCACCGGTGCCCGCGCCGATCCAGAAGTGCGGGCGCGCTGGCGGGCCGAAACCGCAGCCCTGGTAGCTGCCGCCGGTCTCGGCGGCGGTCAGCTCCATCACCACCGCGAAACCCAGCGGCGCCAGCGCGCGCTCGTAGAACGCGCGGCTGCGTGCGTAGTCGGC
>JAEXTE010000064.1 GCA_023453655.1 Pseudomonadota bacterium | reverse complement strand
GTCGCCTTCTTCGTCGCCTTCTTCGCCGCCTTCTTCGTTGTCTTCTTCGTGGCCTTCTTCGCCGTCCTTCCGCCCTTCTTGCCCCCGCCGTCCTGCTTGTTGACCGTGGCCCAGGCGATGCGCTCGGCCGCCTCCGTCGAGCGTCCCCGCTTCTTCTCGCTGTCCTCGATGTGCTCGGCCTGGCGCTTCTGCTTGTCGGTGTAGCTGGATTTATCGCCGCGTGGCATCGCCGCATCTCCGTGGGGAAACGCGTGCGAGCCTCGCATCCGCGGCGTGAAGTGCACGGCAACCCCACGCGGCTGCGGGTTCAGTTGCCCTGCACCGGCGCGACGCTACACTCGCCCGTCCCGCAATCAGGCAGCTGCGCCAATGTCTTCCGCCGCGTTACCGATCCGCTCGATCGCGCTCGCCGTGGCCGTGGCCGCAGCGACGGTCGCCTGCGGCTCGAACCGGCTCCGGTCCCAGGCACCGCCCCTGGGCGAGGTGTTCGGCGCCGAAGACACCTACTCGCGCAACTACGCGGCCGCGCCCGACGTGGCCTGCGAGGCCACGCGCCGGGCGCTGCTCGGGCAGGGTTACATCATCCGCACGATGGCCCCCGACTCGCTGGAGGCGACCAAGCATTTCCAGCCCGAGTCCGACATCCACACCCAGCTCAACGTTCGCGCCACCTGCGTCACCGAACTTGGCGGCAACTCGATCGTGTTCATCAATGCCGTGCAGGAACGCTACGCGCTCAAGAGCCAGTCCAGTTCGGCCAGCGTCGGCGTGAGCATGATCGGTTCGGTGTCGGTACCGGTGCCGATCGGCAGCGGCAACGCCAACCTGGTGCGCGTGGGCAGCAATACCGTGCAGAACCAGGAGTTCTACACGCGGCTGTTCGACCGGGTGGGCTTCTACCTGCCCGGCACCCCGGCCAGCCAGCCGCCGCCCGCGCCGGAGCCCGACACCCCGCCCGACCCGGTGGTCGAGGAACTGCCGCCGGAACCGTCGCTGGACCGGGTGCGCGAGCCGGACCTCCGCTAAGCCGCGCGGGCGCGTTGTCGATGGCCGTCGGGACGATGCTCTACCTGGTGTATCTCGATGGCGACCTCGACACCATCGCCGATCCCAGCCTCGTGCCGCTCGCGCCGGGCCTTTATCTCGCCGAGTCCACGCAGCCGCGCTCGCGGCTGTACCACGCGATCAAGCGCCGCCATGCACCGCGCCGGCTGCTGGTGGCGCCGCTGGCCGACGACCCCAAGTTCAAGGGCATGCAGCCCGGCGCCCTGTCCTGGCTGCGTGCGCGTCGCGCACGTTGAAGGCGGTTACGCGGCTTCGGAGGAAGCGGGCTGCGCGGCCGCCACCAGCAGGCTGACCGACATGCCGGCGCGGCGCGCGCGCTGGGCGCAGGCGCTGGCGTAGTCGTTGGCCGCGGCGATGTCGACGAAATAGCCGTCGATGATGCAGTCGCGCGTCACTGCCCAGCCGCCGTCGACATCGGGCCTGACTTCGATTCGGGTACTCACGCTGGTCACCGGCACACCTCTCGCGGATGCTTCCGCCGTCGCTACGGGCGGCGCATCGTAGGCGCGGCAACGTCAACACCGTGTTTCGGATTCGCGAACGTCTGGTGACAGCACGGGGCCGCGCCGGTCAGCGCGTTCGCCGGCCGATCCGCGAGCCGGCCACCGCGGCCATGGCCAGCACCGCGGCCACCAGCAGCAGCGCGACCGCCAGCGACGCGCCCTGCGCCACGAAGCCGATCAGCGCCGGACCGGCAAGCACGCCGGCGTAACCCATCGTGGTCACCGCGGGAATGGCGAGATGTTCGGGCATGCGCGTCTGTTCGCCGGCCAGGGTGAACATCACCGGCACGATGTTGGCGCAGCCGACCCCGAGCAGCACGAATCCGGCCAGCGCCGACACCAGGCCCGGCGACAGCACCGCCAGCGCAAGGCCGGCCGCCGCCGCCAGGCCCCCGGCCAGCACCGTCCGCACGCGCCCGGCCGCGGCGACCACGCGATCGCCCACCAGGCGGGTGCCGGTCATGGCCAGGTTGAAGGCGACGAAGCCCCAGCCGGCGCGTTCGAGCTCGACCTGCCTGGCCTCGTGCAGGAACACCGCGCTCCAGTCGAGCATCGCACCTTCGGCCAGGAAGCTGACGAAACACACCAGCCCGATGCCCAGCACCACCCCGCGGGGCAGCGCGAACACCGGGGCGCCGCCCGGCGCCCGATCGCCGCGCCAGGCGCGCGCCGATGCGCCACCCAGCAGCAGCACCAGCGCCGAGACCGCCAGCGTCGCCGCCAGCACCGGCACGCCCGCGCCCAGCAGCGCCGTCACCAGCACCGCGCCGGCCAGGCTGCCCACGCTGTAGAAGGCGTGGAAACCCGACATCATCGGCCGCGCCGCCTCGCGCTCGACCACGACCGCCTGGATGTTCATGGTGCAGTCCATCGCGCCCATCGCCGCGCCAAGCAGCAGCAGCACGCCCGCGAGCAGCCAGGCGTCGGCGGCCAGCGCCAGCATCGGCAGCAGCACCAGCATCAGCGCGGTGGACGCCAGCATCACCCGCCGGCAGCCCTGGCGCGCGGCCAGTGCGCCGGCCAGCGGCATCGCCACCAGCGACCCCAGCCCCAGGCAGAGCAGCACCAGCCCGAGCTGGGCATCGTCGAGGCCGGCGCGCAGCTTGGCGAAGGGCACGATCGGCGCCCAGGTGGCGATGACGAAGCCGGGGATGAAGAAGGCGGCGCGGGTTGCGCGCTGCTGCGCGCGTGGATCGATGGACAAGGACGGAACCGGTGGACGAAAGCCCGGCACGATACCCGCACGCGCCGGCGCGCGGTACACCACCGGCGCGATTCCGCGATGCGCTGCGCGCGGCCGGCGACTTCGCGCCTTGCGTCCGGGCCCCTTCCTGCCCCGCAAACGCGGAAGGGGCGCGCAGGCGGGACCGGACTGCGGCACCATGCCATCGGGTTCCGATGGGAGGACGCGATGCGGGCGACATACCTGGGGATGGCGGCATGGGCCGCGCTGGCGGTGGCAGCCACCGCGAATGCGGACGATGCGCCCGCGTTTCCATGGCCGGACGGCCGGCGCGCGGCGGTCAGCCTGTCCTACGACGACACCCTGCCTTCGCAGCTGGACACCGCCATCCCCGCGCTCGACCGGCACGGGCTCAAGGGCAGCTTCTACCTCACCCTGGCCGCGGAACCGCTGCGCCAGCGGCTCGAGGAGTGGCGCGCGGCCGCGCGCAATGGCCACGAACTGGGCAACCACAGCCTGTTCCACCAGTGTTCGGCGCGCGGGCCGGGACGCGAATGGGTGCAGCCGGCGCAGGACCTGGACGCGACCAGCGTGGCGCAGATGCGCGCCCAGCTGGAGGTGGCCAACACCATGCTGCACGCCATCGACGGCAGCACCGAGTTCACCTTCACCGCGCCCTGCGGCGACCGCGCCGCGCGCGACGGCGACTACATCGGCGAGGTGGCCGGCCTGTTCCTCGGCATCAAGCTGGTCGGCGGCACGGTGGTGCCGGACATGTGGACGCTCGATCCGGCGGCGGTGCCGGTGACGGTCCCGGTCGACGCCAGCGACGCCGACCTCATCGCGCTGGTCGAGGAAGCCGGGCAGCGCGGCACCATGGTCAACTTCACCTTCCACGGCATCGGCGGCGACCACCTGGCCGTCGGCGCGCAGGCGCACGAGGAACTGCTGGCCTTCCTCGCCGCCAACCGCGACCGCTACTGGACCGCCACCTTCCGCGACCAGATGCGGTGGGTGCGCCGGCAGCAGGCGGCCGTCAGTCCGCGCTGATCCCGCGGCCGGTAGCCGCCCACCACAGCCCGCCGTAGAGATGCTGCAGGTAGGCCGCGTCGTCGTATGCGGCGGGCGGATGGCCGAGCGCGGTGACGAACACGCGCCCGCCGTCGTAGGCGTGGTACCAGGCCACCGGGTGGTCGACGCCCATGCCGCGTGCCTCCTGCCCCGGCCAGATGCGGGTCGGGTCGTAGCTCGACTCGTCCACCGACAGCACGGTGCGCAGGCCGTCGACCAGGGGTGGTCCGAACTCGTACCACTCGTCGCTCCAGATCCAGCGCGCCGGCAGCCCGAACGCCGCCGGGAATCCGGCGTCCTCCACCCTCACCGTGGCGGTCTGCACCATCGGATGGATGCGGAAGGCACGGCCGACCAGGCGCTCGAACCAGGGCCAGTCGCCCGCGGGACCGAAGATCAGCGCGCGGTGCACCGCGACCACGCCGCCGCCGGCGCGCACGAACGATTCCAGCGCGCCGCGCTGCCCGCGCGCCAGCGCATCGCCGGGCGTGTTGAGCAGCACGATCGCGGCATAGCCGGAGAGGTCGCCGTCGAACGGCGCGGTGTTCCAGGCCCAGTCGAGGTCGAAACCGTGCTGGCGCGCCATCTGCTCCAGTCGCGGCTTGGCCACCACCGTGTAGTCGTGGTGGTAGCGGTTGGGCTGGGCCACCACCAGCACCCGGAACTGGCCCTGCGCCGCGGCGGGCCGGATGGGCAGGAGCAGCAGCACGCACAGGAGCAGCAGGAGGGGTCTGGCCATCGGCCCATCATAGCCAGCGCCGCGACCTTCGCTCCGCCTTCGCGCCCGGCTGCGATGATCGACGCCCGATCCTGCAGCGAGCCGCCGCCAATGCCCCCTGCCCGCAAGCGCCGCAGCCGCAGCACGTCCGCGCGGCTGATGGAGATGACCCTGCTGGCGCCCACCGTCGCCGGCACGCGCCTGGCGCGGATGGGGCGCGAGGGCATGGCGCCATCGGCGCGTGGACGCGCGGAGATGGTCGCGATGGTGCTGGAGAAGCAGGTCGCGTTCTCGCTGGCGTGGACCGCGATGGCCACCGAACTGTGGCGCATGCAGCTGCGCCTGGCTTCGTCCTGGATGGGGGGAGTCCCGTCTGCGGCGCAGACCACGCGGATGCTCACACAGGGGCTGCGCCGCGCC
>JAEXTE010000034.1 GCA_023453655.1 Pseudomonadota bacterium | reverse complement strand
GCCCCAGGCCGGCCGCGAGCGCCTTGCCCGACCCGAGCACTGCGAACAGCGACAGGCCGATCGCGTCGGAGATCTGCACCGGATTGCGCAGCCGCTCCACCACGTCGTGCCACCAGAAGGTGACCAGGCCCGCCGCCACCGACACCGCCAGGTAGCGCCAGTCCACCACCGAGGCCGGCACCAGGCCCAGCAGCACGTCGCGGATGATGCCGCCGGCGGTGGCCGCGGCGAACGACAGCACCAGCACGCCGAACAGGTCCAGCCGGTGGCGCACGGCCACCAGGCCGCCGCTGATCGCGAAGGCGAAGGTGCCGAGGAAGTCGATCAGGACGACGAAGGTGGCGGTCATGGCCGTCGCCTTCCGCCGCTGTCGCCGCCGCTCACGACATCGGTTCCGGTTCGCGCATGCCCGGCGGCTGCGGCGGCAGCGGGATGAATTCGCCGTCGTCCAGGTCGGGCAGCTTCATCCGGCCGGCGGCCCAGTCCGCGCGCGCCTGGTCGATGCGCTCCTTCGAGGACGAGACGAAGTTCCAGTCGATGTAGCGCGGCCCCACCGGTTCGCCGCCCAGCGCCATCAGCACCGCGTCATCCAACGCCTCGATCGTGGCCGCGTCGCCGGGCAGCAGCACCGCCATGCTGCCGGTGTCCACGCGCTGGCCGGCGATCTCCACGCTGCCGCGCGCCACGTAGACCGCGCGCTGCGGATACTCGGCCGGCAGCGAGGTGCGGGCGCCGGCGCGCAGCGTCCAGTGCAGGTAGAACTGCGGCGAGTCCACCCGCACCGGCGATTCGAGGCCGCCCAGTCGACCCGCGATCAGCCGTCCGGACACGCCACCTTCGGCAAAGGCGGGCAGGGCGCCGGCCTCGTAATGCCAGAACCCGGGATCGGTTTCCTCGCGCTCCTCGGGCAACGCCACCCAGGCCTGGATGCCGTCCATCGGGCCGCCCCGTTCGCGCAGGCGCTCGAAGCGCTCGGAATGGGTGATGCCGCGACCGGCCGTCATCCAGTTGACCTCGCCCGGGCGGATCGGCTGCTCGGAGCCGACGCTGTCGCGATGCGTGATCTCGCCGTCGAACAGGTAGGTGATGGTGGACAGGCCGATGTGCGGATGCGGACGCACGTCGGCCTCGCGCGACAGGCCCGGCTCGAGCAGCTTCGGGCCCATGCGGTCGAAGAAGATGTAGGGGCCGACCATGCGCCGGCGCGCGAACGGCAGCACCCGGCCGACCTCGAAACTGCCCAGGTCGCGCGAGCGTTGCGGAATGACGAGTTCGATCATGCGCGTGCCTCCTGCAGGCCGCGGAAGCGGAAGGCGCATCATCGCAGCTGCGGGCGGGGGCGAGGCAAGGTCCTGACGGGACACTGGTTTCCGCCACCGGCGCGGTGTCGAGGCGCTGCAGGGCCGACGACGCGGATCGCGGCCCGAAGCGCCGCGCCGCCACGTCCGCAGCCCGCAGAAAAAAGGCCACCCCCGGCGAACCGGGAGTGGCCGAACGGCACCGGGGAGTGCGCCGTAATTACTTGCCGACCGGGAGGGAGAGGTCGGTGTCGGGCTTGATCGCACCGACCGGCGAGGGCGTGGTCATCAGGTCGTGGTTCCACTTGTCGCCTTCGACCTTGATGTGCGCCGCCGCACCGAGCAGCACCGCCTCGATCAGGTTGTGGTTGAGATAGACGTGCAGGCCCGGCTGGTGGAAGGTGTAGAGCGCCGCGCCCGCCGAGCCACCGCGGATGAACCAGGTCTCCAGGTCCTTGAGCGGGGCGTTGGCGAACTTGCCTTCTTCCCAGACGTAGTCGCCGTGGCCGCCGATCAGGTGCGGGCGCGTGTCGCGGTTGGCCTGCGAGTGCACCAGCAGCACCGTCTCGCCGACCTTCGAGGTCATCGCGTTCTCGCCGGCCAGCGCCCCGACCGCGCCGTTGAACACCACGTGCGAGGGCGTGAGGCTGCGCATCGCATCGAGGGTATCGGGCAGCGACTCGGCGTGCGACGCGTAGGACTTGAACTTGCCATCGGCGTCGCGCGGAATGTAGAACTCGGTTTCGCCGATGTAGTAGGCGCGGTCGTACTTCAGGGACTTGCCGTTGCCGTCGGTCAGGCCTTCGCGCGGCAGCACCATGATCGTGCCGTGCATGCCGGCCACCACGTGCCAGGGCGTCATCGGGCCGCCGGGGGCGCAGTGGTACACGAAGGTGCCGGCGCGCGTGGCCTTCCAGCGCAGCGTCACTTCCTCGCCAGGCTGGATCACCGTCAGGTCGCCGCCGCCCAGCGCGCCGGTGGCGGCGTGGAAGTCGATGTTGTGCGGCATCGTGTTGGTGGCCGGATTCACCAGCGTCACCTCGACGTAGTCGCCCTCGTGCACCACCATCAGCGGGCCGGGGATCGAGCCGCCGAAGGTCATCGCGTGCATCTTGGTGCCCTCGCCGTCGATGACGATTTCCTTCTCGACGATGGGCAGGGTGAACTGCACCACCTTCGGGCCGCCCTTGGCGACCTGGTCGTGCTCGTGCACGAAGGGCGGACGCACCAGGGTGACCTGCTGACGGGGCAGGGCGGCCAGGTCCGAAGCCTGGTCCAGCGTCGCGTTGACCAGCTCCAGCGCGTCGACCGCCTGTGCGGAGTTGGGGACGCTGGCGCCGAGCGCCAGGACGAGGGCCGAAGCCAGGACACTGGTATGCAGGAGTTTCATGAGGGTCTTCCTCGATATCCGCGTTGTTGGGGTTCGGGGATATCGTGGCGGCCGGACGCGCGCCTGCATTTGATTGAAATCAACCGCACGCCTGCGTATGGCGCGTTTGTGGGGCCGATTGGCTCCGGCTTGACATGGATCAAGCGCGGGCGAGGCTCAGCCGCAGGGACGGTCCCTGGCGAACGGGTTGAGGCGGCGCACCCAGCTGTCGCCGCAGTCGATGTCGGGCGGAGCCCGCGCGGCTTCGGCCTCGGCCCTGCGGCGTGCGGCCACGTCGCGGCGCGACCGTTCCGCGGCGGAGATGACCTCGCGGATCGCCGGCAGCGCGGCCAGCGCCGCGCGCTCGCCCTCGAGGATCGCCGCGTTGCGCTGCTCGAAGCTGACCGGGCCGATGTCGTTGACCTGCGGCCGGATCACCACGTCCGCGCGCGCCAGCTCCTGGCGGCCCAGGGTCTGGCCCATGATCGTGATCGACTGGTTGACGATGCCGGCCAGCGCCGTCGGCGTGGTGCCGCCGGCCTTGCTGGAGATGTCCACGGCGATGACGAGGTCGGCGCCGAGCTGGCGCGCAGCGTCCACCGGTACCGGGCTGACCACCCCGCCGTCGACGTAGCTGCGCTCGCCGATCCGGGTGGGCTCGAACACGCCGGGCACGCTGCTCGAGGCGCGCACCGCCTGGCCGGTGTTGCCGCGGACGAACACGACGCGGTCGCCGGTGTCCAGGCGCGTGGCGACGGCGGCGAAAGGCTTGGCCAGTCGCTCGATCGGCTTGCCGCCGACCTCGCGGTTGACGTAGTCCTGCAGCGCCTGGCCCTGGACCAGGCCACCGGCGAACAGGCGCACGTCGCGCAGGCTCGACTCGTCCAGCGCCGCGGCCCGGCGCTGCATCTCGAACGCGTCCATGCCGCTGGCGTACATCGCGCCGACCACGCTGCCGGCGCTGGTGCCGGCCACCACGTGGGCGCGGATGCCGTTGGCCTCGAGCATCTTGATCGCGCCGATGTGGGCGAAGCCCTTGGCCGCGCCGCCGCCCAGCGCCAGCCCGATCCGCAGCGGCGGTGGCGCGGGGGCGGTCGCCGGCGGGGGTGCCGCAGCGGGTGCGTCGCGCAC
>JAEXTE010000027.1 GCA_023453655.1 Pseudomonadota bacterium | reverse complement strand
GCACCTTCCACGGGCTGGCCCATCGCCTGCTGCGCCTGCACTGGCACGACGCGAAGCTGCCCGAAGGCTTCCAGATCCTCGACAGCGACGACCAGCTGCGGCTGGTCAAGCGGGTGGTCCAGCAGCTCGAGTTCGACGAGGCGCGCTTCCCTCCGCGGCAGATCGCCTGGTGGATCAATGCGCAGAAGGACGAAGGCCGCCGGCCGCAGCACATCCAGTCCGGCGGCGACGAGTGGTCGGAGGTGATGCTCAAGAGCTACGTGCTCTACCAGGAGCGCTGTGACCGCGCCGGCCTGGTGGATTTCGCCGAGATCCTGCTGCGCGCGCACGAGCTGCTGCGCGACAACCCGCCGCTGCTTGCGCACTACCGCCAACGCTTCGGGCAACTGCTGGTGGACGAGTTCCAGGACACCAACGCGATCCAGTACGGATTCGTGCGCCTGCTGGCCGGCGAGCGCGGGCAGGTGTTCGTCGTCGGCGACGACGACCAGTCGATCTACGGCTGGCGCGGGGCCAAGGTCGAGAACATGCAGCGCTTCCTGCGCGACTATCCCGGCGCGCAAACCATCCGCCTGGAGCAGAACTACCGCTCCAGCGCCAATATCCTCGGCGCGGCCAACGCGGTGATCGCGCACAACCCCGAGCGCCTGGGCAAGCAGCTGTGGACCGACAGCGGCGAAGGCGAACCGATCGACCTGTACGCGGCCTACAACGAGATCGACGAGGCGCGCTTCGTCATCGAGCGCATCACGCAGTGGGTCCGGGACGGCGGCAGCCACGGCGACTGCGCGATCCTCTACCGCAGCAACGCGCAGTCGCGCGCGTTCGAGGAGACCCTGCTCGCCGAGCAGATCCCCTACCGCGTGTACGGCGGCGTGCGCTTCTTCGAGCGTGCCGAAGTCAAGGACACCCTGGCCTACCTGCGCCTGGTCGCCAATCGCGCGGACGACGCCGCGTTCGAGCGGGCGGTCAACACGCCCGCGCGCGGGATCGGCGAGCGCACCCTCGACGAAGTGCGCCGGCAGGCGCGCGCCAGCGGCATCGCCCTGTGGGAAGCCTCGCTGCGGGTGCAGCAGGCCGGCGCGCTGCAGGCGCGTGCGCGCAATGCGCTGGCCGGTTTCCACGCGTTGGTCGACACGCTCCAGGCCGAGGTCGCCGACCTGCCGCTCAAGGACAAGATCGACCACGTGCTGCAGCGGTCGGGGCTGCGCGTGCACTACACCAACGAATCCAAGGGTGCGGCGGATTCGCGCGTGGACAACCTCGACGAACTGGTCTCGGTCGCCTCGCGCTTCGTGAAGGGCGACGAGGACGACGCGGCGCAGCTGAGCGAACTGGTCGCCTTCCTCGCCTACGCCTCGCTCGAGGCCGGGGAAGGGCAGGCCCAGGCCGGCGAGGATGGCGTGCAGCTGATGACCCTGCACAGCGCCAAGGGCCTCGAGTTCCCGCTGGTGTTCCTGGCCGGCATGGAGGAAGGCCTGTTCCCGAACGCGCGCTCGATCGAGGAGAGCGGGCGGCTGGAGGAGGAACGCCGCCTGGCCTACGTCGGCATCACCCGTGCGCGGCAGAAGCTGGTGCTCAGCTATGCCGAGTCGCGTCGGCTGCACGGACAGGACATGTACGGCGTGCCCTCGCGCTTCCTGCGCGAGATTCCGTCCGGCCTGCTCAACGAGGTCCGCCCCCGGGTGCAGGTGTCGCGGCCGGCCTTCGCGCCGCAGCCGCGGCGGGACTGGGGGCATGCCTCGCTCGACCAGTCGCCCGGCCTGAAGATCGGCCAGTCGGTGGTGCACGCGAAATTTGGCGCCGGCATCGTTACCGACCTCGAGGGTGGCGGCGCGCATGCGCGCGTGCAGGTGAACTTCGAGGACGCGGGCAGCAAGTGGCTGGTGCTGGCCTACGCCAACCTCACCGCTGCGTAGTCCGCGGCGGCGACCGCGGACGGCGCGTCAATCGCGCAGGCGGAAGCCCGGCGATTCGTCCAGCGTGCCGTCGCCCCGCAGCACGGCGTGGCGCTTGCCTTCGCGGTCGAACACCACCGGCACCGGGTCCTGGAAGATCGGCCGGCGCACGAAGCCCAGCGTCCAGCCGAAGAACTCCAGCGTCCGCAGCGCTTCCAGCTGCGCCGGGGTGAGTCCCTCGCGCAGCACCTGTGGGTCGTCGACCGGTGGTCCGCGACGTTCGCGTGGGGACAGCAGCGGCTTCATGCGGGCGCAGTCTGCGTGCCAGGCGCTGCACGCGGTGTGAAAGCAGCCGGATGCGAGGTTGCACCGCGCAACTGCGGTCCGGGCGTCGGGATGGCGGTCGCGCCGGAGTCACGCGCCATCTGCAACACTCCTTGCCAGGGGTGGCGGCGCGAGCTGCGGCATCATGCGCCGCATTCCCATTCCAGACAGGCAAGGAGGACGCGATGCAGGTGGCAATGATCGGCCTCGGGCGCATGGGCGCCAACATGGCGCAGCGCCTGCAGCGCGGCGGCCACGCGGTGGTGGGTTACGACCCATCGCCCGGGGCGCGCGAGGGGCTGGCCGGGATGGGCATCGGCACGGCCGACTCGCTTGAGGCGCTGGTCGCTGGGCTCGCTGTCCCACGCGCGCTGTGGATGATGGTGCCCGCCGGCGAGCCGGTCGAGGCGACGATCGCGGCGCTGCAGCCGTTGCTGTCGGCCGGCGACGTGCTGGTCGACGGCGGCAACTCCAACTACCTGGACAGCCAGCGTCGCGCGGCGGCGCTGCAGGCGCTCGGAATCGGCTATCTCGACGTGGGCACCAGCGGCGGCGTCTGGGGACTGGCGGAGGGCTACAGCCTGATGGTCGGCGGCGATGTCGAAGCGGCGGCCCGGCTCTCGCCGCTGTTCGAGGCGCTGGCGCCCACGCCGACCACGGGCTGGGCCCACGTCGGTCCCAGTGGTGCCAGCCATTACGCCAAGATGATCCACAACGGCATCGAGTACGGAATGATGCAGGCCTATGCCGAAGGCTTCGCCATCCTCGAGCGCCGCCAGGACCTGATCCCCGATCTCGCGGGCCTGGCCGAGCTGTGGCGGCACGGCAGCGTGGTGCGCTCCTGGCTCCTCGACCTCACCGCCGGGGCGCTGAAGGACAATCCAGGGCTGGAGGGCATCGCGCCCTGGGTGCCCGACTCCGGCGAAGGCCGCTGGACCGTCGCCGAGGCGATCGCGCTGGACGTGCCCGCGCCGGTGATCACCCAGTCGCTGATCGAGCGCCTGCGCTCGCGCCAGGACAACGCCTACGCCGACCGCCTGCTGGCGGCGATGCGGGGGGCCTTCGGCGGCCACGGGGTCAAGCGCGGCTGAGCGGCGCCGGCCTGCGCTGGATCAATGCAGGCGTCTGTCCGGGGTGGTTCCATGGAGCCTCCCCCGAGCGTGGAGGTTATCCATGTACACCCATCTCCTGATCGCGAGCGACGGTTCGGAACTGGCCGGAAAGGGCCTGGATGCGGGACTGGCGCTGGCCGCGGCCCTGGGCGCCAGCGCCACCCTGGTCACCGTGTCGGACCCCTGGCAGGCGGTGATGGCCGCCGAACCCTCGGGCATGGCGCTGGGCGCTGAACTACGCGAGGAGCAACGCCGGGAACGCGAGGCCCAGGCGAAGGCGATCGTCTCCCAGGCGCGTGCGAAGGCCGAACGGGCCGGCGTGGCGCTCGAGGCGGTGTACGTGCCCGAGCGGCTTGCGGACGAGGCGATCCTCGAGACCGCCCAGGCCTGCGGCGCCGACCTCATCGTGATGGCCTCGCACGGCCATCGCGGCCTGCGCAAGCTGCTGCTGGGCAGCCAGACCCAGTCGGTGGTCAGCCGCGGCCACCTGCCGGTGCTGGTGGTGCGCTAGGCGCGCGGATCCAGCGCGAGCACGCGGCCGCTGGCGGCGCTCTCGCGCCCGGCTTCCAGCACGCGCATCACGTCCAGCGCCTCGGCCAGCGTGACCGGTGCTGCGGCGATGCCCCTGATCGCATCGCGCATCGCCGCGTAGCAGGCGCGATAGTCGCCGGGCGGGGCCGGCGCTGTGCGCTCGCGCGCCTGCCCGTCCGCATCCACCAGGACCAGGGTGCCCGGGCGTGGATCGGCGCCCCAGCCCGGGGCGCCCGGCATGCGGCCGGCGCGCAGGTCGGCTTCCTGCCCGTCCAGGCCGTGCTTGATGAAGCTGCCTGCGGTGCCGTGCACCGCAAAGCGCAGCGAGCCCCCGGCCACCAGCGCGCCCGCGTGCAGGAACGCGCGCAGGCGCGGATAGCGCAGCACCACGTGGAAGAAGTCGTCGACCTGCGCGCCTTCCCGCTGCGGCGCGATGTCGGCCTGCACCGACAGCGGCAGCCCGAACAGCTGCAGGACCTGGTCGACCAGGTGGGGTCCCAGATCGAACCACAATCCCGCCCCGGGGCCCGGACGCTCGCGCCAGCGGTCGGGCACCTGCGGGCGGAACCGGTCGAAGTGCGAGTGCAGTTCCGCGACCTCGCCGAGCGTGCCGGCCTCCACGAGCGCGCGCAGCGCCAGGAAATCCGCGTCCCAGCGCCGGTTCTGGAACACGCTGGCGATGCGTCCGGCGGCAGTCGCCGTCGCGGCCACCTCGCGCGCCTCATCGAGCGTGGTGGCGAAGGGCTTGTCCACCAGCACGTGGCGCCCGGCGCGCAGCGCGGCGATCGCCAGCGGCGCATGCACCGCGTTGGGCGCGGCGATGACCACGAGATCGATCCCGGGCGTGGCGAAGGCCTCGGCCGGGTCGGCCAGCACCCGGGCCTGCGGGAAGTCGGCATGCACGCGGGACGGGTCGCTGGAGACCACCGTATGCAGCGCCAGGCCGGGCGTATGCGCGATCAGCGGCGCGTGGAACACGCGCCC
>JAEXTE010000026.1 GCA_023453655.1 Pseudomonadota bacterium | reverse complement strand
GACGCCCTGCCCGACCGCCTGCTCGATGCCGCGCGCCGCAGCGCCGCCCTGCTTCGCATCGCGGCGCTCCTGCACCGCGCGCGCGATACCGACGAGATCCCCCACCTCGGCCTCGAAGCGGATGGGGCGCGCGTGGTCCTGCGCCTGGACCGGCGCTGGCTGGAAATGCGCCCACTGCTGCGCGCCGACCTGGAAAGCGAGCCCGCAGGCATCGCCCCGCTGGGCGTACAGCTGGAGATCGCAGCCGACTGAGGCGGTGGCCGCTGGCACCTTCGGGTCATCGCAACAGGCGCGCGTCATCGGGCGGTCATCCCGACGCCATCTCCGGTTCATGCGCCGCCTCGAGGATGGCGGCAGCCGGAGGTCGCATGCATTACGCCATCGTCACCGAGACGTATCCGCCTGAAATCAACGGCGTCGCGTTGACCGTCCAGTCGCTCGAAGCCGGGCTGCGCGCGCTCGGCCGCCAGGTCTCCCTGATACGCCCACGCCAGGCCCGCGGCGAAGCCGCAGGTTCGGCGCAGACGCTGGTCGCCGGCATTCCCTTGCCGGGCTACGCCACGCTCCGCGCCGGACTGCCGCTCGCAGGCCAGATCGACCGGAACTGGCGCCGGGATTGGCCCGATGCGGTCTATATCGCCACGGAAGGCCCGCTCGGCTGGGCCGCATTGCGGGCGGCACGCCGTCTCGGCATTCCCGTCGCCACGGGCTTCCATACGCGCTTCGACATGTACATGCGCGAGTACCGCGTGCCCTGGATGGAGCCGGTCGCCCTGGCCTGGCTGCGGCGGTTCCACAACGGCGCCGACGCCGTTCTGGTCCCGACGCGCGAGCTGCAGGCGTCCCTGCATGCCCGGCGTTTCCGTCGGGTGAGGGTGTTGTCGCGAGCCGTGGACACGGAACTGTTCGATCCGGTGCGCAGGAACAGCGCGTTGCGCTGCCGGTTGGGCATGGATGCGGAATCGCCGCTGCTGATCCACGTTGGACGCCTTGCGCCGGAAAAGAACCTGCGGCTGGCAGTGCGTGCCTTCCGGCAATTGCAGGCTCGATGTCCGGGGGCGCGCATGGTGTGGGTGGGCGACGGGCCACTGCGGATGAGGCTGGAACGGGAGCATCCCGACCACCTGTTCATGGGTATCCTGCGCGGCCAGGCGCTGGCCAGCGTATTGGCAAGCGCAGACCTGCTCGTGTTTCCCAGCCTCAGCGAGACTTTCGGCAATGTCACGCTCGAGTCGATGGCCAGCGGCGTGCCGGTGGTCGCGTACGACTACGGCGCCGCCCGCGAGCACCTTTGCGACGGGGTCCATGGGGCCGCCATCGCCTGCCATGACGAAACTTCATTCATCGCGGCAACGGCGGCGCTGGGGGCCGACAGGCGCGGGCTGGTCGAGATGGGCCGGGCCGCTCGCGCAGCGGTCGCCGGACTCTCGCCGCGCCAGGTGGCAGCGGATTTCGATCGACTGCTTGCAAGCCTGTCCGACCGCCGCCGTCCGCACGCCGATGTTGCCGCCTAGCCGCTGGACGCTGGCCGAGACGGGCTGGTGCCTGCGTGCCAACCGTGCAGCCGACCGGCAGGCGGTCCGTATCGCCTTCGCGCTTGTCAGCCGGTTGGGCGATGGCCTGGCGTGGTATCTGCTGATGGCGGGAATCGTGCTGGTCGACGGGGTCGACGGCCTTCCCGCCAGCGCCCAGCTGGCCGCTACCGGCGCCGTGGCGCTCGGCCTGTACAAAACGCTCAAGCGCTGGGCGCGCCGCCCGCGTCCCTTCGCGGACGACGACCGCATCCGCGCCTGGGTCGCGCCGCTGGACGAGTTCAGCTTTCCATCGGGTCATACGTTGCACGCGGTCGCCTTCACCACCGTGGCGGTGGCGTGGTACCCGGCGCTGGCCTGGCTGCTGTTGCCGTTCACCGCGGCAGTCGCGGCCTCGCGCGTGGTGCTGGGCCTGCACTATCCCAGCGACGTGATCGCGGCGACGGCGATCGGATCAGCGCTGGGGGCGCTGTCGCTCTGGATCCATGCGCCCGCGTAGCCGGTGCGGCGCAGGCCTCAGCCTGGTCGTTCCACCCGCGCCGCGGCCAGCGCGGGGATCGACTGCCCGCGCCAGTCCCGGTCGTTGGCGACCTGGGCCTGCGCGCGCGATGCTTCGAGCGTTCCGAGATCGAGATCGGCGATGGCCCAGTCCTCGTCCTCGCGGGCCCGCGCCAGGACGCCGTCGGCGGGAAAGCCCACGTCCATCGGCGCGTAGATCGCCGCCTCGCCGGTATTCACGTCCAGCGCCGGGCTCCACGGCGCTTCGCCCGCGGTCACCGCCTGGGCGACGAAGCAGCGGTTCTCGAGCGCCCGCGCCAGGCAGCCCACGCGTACGCGCGTGGCGCCTGCCTCGGTATCGGTGCAGCTGGGCACCAGCAGCAGGCGCGCGCCGGCCTCGTACTGCGCGCGCACCGGCAGGGGGAACTCGATGTCGTAGCACACCGCCAGCCCCAGCCTGGCCGCGCCCGTGTCGAACACCTTCAGCGCGTCGCCGCCCTCGATCAGGCCGGTTGCCTTCTCGAAGCCGGTGAGCTGCAGCTTGTCCTGCCATGCGTGGCCGCCGCCGGGCAGCAGCAGGTCGGCGCGGTTGCGGTAGCGGCCGGCGCCGGTGTCGAGCAGGAAGGTCCCGGCGGCGATCGCCATGCCGGTATCGCGCGCGAGCGTCGAGAACAGCTGCAGCCACGGCGCGCGATAGCGCTGCGTCGCCGCCAGCGACGCGGGCAGGTCGGAAGCGATCGCCGGACCGAAGCTCGCGGCCAGCTCCAGCGACAGGTACTCGGGCAGGACCGCGAGTTGCGCGCCGCGCGACGCCGCCGATTCGAGCAGGCCCCGGATCCGCGCGGCAAAGTCGTCGAAGCTGGCCGGCGCCTGGACGGCATACCTGGCGGCCGCGACCTTCATGCCGCCTCCAGGGGGCGCGTCCAGAAGGTCAGCGTGTGGGTGCACGGTCCAATGCCGATCTCGTCCCAGTCCAGCTGCATCGACAGGCCGGGCTGCCGCACGTAGCCGCGTGCACGCCACAGCGACTCGCGGCCGCGATGTCCCTGCGGCCGCCGCGCGTCGCCCGCCTCCCGGTCGACCGCGGCGAACGCCGTCCAGCCGAATCCACCGAGACCGCGCGCATGCGCCTCGCGCGCGTCGAAGAACGCACGCCCCACGCCGCGGCCGCGCCAAGGGGGCAGCAGCACGGATTCGCCGAAGTAGAACACCCGCGCCGGGTCCGGCCCGTCCGCCTCGAACGGCGCCCGGAACGCCGGCGCGTCGTCGAGCAGCGGCAGCCCCGTGGAGGCGCCCACCACTTCGTCGCCAGCGAAGGCCAGCACGAACACGCAGCGCGGCGACGCGGCATAGGACGCCAGGTAGTCGCGCTCGTAGTCCAAGTCGCCGGCGTAGAGGTAGGGCCAGTCGCGGAAGACCGCGATGCGCAGCGCGGCGACATCGTCCAGATGCCGCCGCGCGTCTTCGCCGGTCAACGTGCGGATGCGGGGGATGGGCTGCCCTGTCATCCGCGGATTCTACCGCCGCGCCCTTCAGCCCTGCGCCACGCCCGGGCGCGAGGCGACCTGGTACCAGTCGACCTTGCGCGTGGCCACCATGATCGCGGCCAGGATCAGGAACAGCAGCCCGGCGCCGAGCACCAGCGCGTTGTCCTCGGACACCAGCAGGCCGTAGAGCGCCGCATACAGCGCCGTCAGCATCGCCGCGAAACCG
>JAEXTE010000462.1 GCA_023453655.1 Pseudomonadota bacterium | reverse complement strand
GCGCGGCAGTGCCGCGCAAGCGGGTGGTCCTCACCCCATCGACCTGCCGATGGATGTCCTGTTCGGCAAGGCGCCGAAGATGCATCGCGATGCGCAGCGTCCGGCGCCGGTGCGCTGGCGCGGCCTGAACACCACCGTCGTCGACCTGCACGAGGCTGGCCTGCGCGTGCTCGCGCATCCCACCGTCGCGTCCAAGCAGTTCCTGGTCACCATCGGCGACCGTGCGGTGGGCGGCCTGACCGCGCGCGACCAGCTGGTCGGTCCCTGGCAGGTGCCGGTGGCCGACTGCGCGCTCACCCTGGCCGGCTACGACGGCGTGGCGGGCGAGGCGATGGCGATCGGCGAGCGCACGCCACTGGCGCTGATCGATGCCGCCGCCGCCGCGCGCATGGCCGTGGGCGAAGCGATCACCAACCTCTGCGCCGCGCCGGTGGATGCGCTGGAGCAGGTCAAGCTGTCGGCCAACTGGATGGCCGCGGCCGGCCATCCGGGCGAGGACGCCAGCCTGTTCGACGCGGTGCACGCCGTCGGCATGGAGCTGTGTCCGGAACTGGGCCTGAGCATCCCCGTCGGCAAGGACTCGCTGTCGATGCAGGTGCAGTGGAACGCGCCGGGCGCCGACGGCGCCGCGCAGCCGCACAAGTCGGTCTCGCCGGTGTCGCTGATCGTCACCGCGTTCGCGCCGGTGCCCGACGTCACCCGCCAGCTCACCCCGCTGATCGAGGATGGTATCGACAGCGAGCTGTGGCTGATCGGCCTGGGGGCCGGCAAGCAGCGCCTCGGCGGTTCGATCCTGGCGCAGTGCTACGACGCCTTCGGCGGCGCCTGCCCGGACCTGGACGATCCGGCGCGCCTGCGCGCGTTCTTCGAACTGGTCCGCGACGCGCGCGAGGCAGGACTGCTGCGCGCCTACCACGACCGCTCCGACGGCGGCACCTTCGCCGCCCTGTGCGAGATGGCGTTCTGCTCGCACAAGGGCCTGGACATCGACCTGGACGGCTGGGGCGAGGATCGCGCGGAGGATGCGTTCCGCACCCTGTTCGCCGAGGAACTCGGCGCGGTGGTGCAGATCGCCAGCGAGCACCGGGCCGAGTTCGCCGACCTGGTCGAACGCCATGGCCTGATCGAATGCGCCCAGCGCATCGCGCGCCCGACCTCGAGCGGCCGCATCCGCGTGCTGCACGGCGAGCAGGCGCTGGCGGAGTGGCGCTGGGAGGAACTGTTCGACGCATGGTGGTCGGTCACCCACGCCATGCAGCGCCTGCGCGACAACCCCGACTGCGCCGACGAGGAGCGCGCGGCGGCGCGCCGTTTCGATGCGCCCGGTTTGCAGCCGGGCCTGAGCTTCGATCCATCCGAAGACGTGGCCGCGCCCTACATCGGTACCGGCGCGCGGCCGCGCGTGGCGGTCCTGCGCGAGCAGGGCGTCAACAGCCACGTGGAGATGGCGCTGGGATTCGACCGCGCAGGCTTCACCGCGGTCGATGTGCACATGAGCGACCTCATCGCCAGCCGCGCCTCGCTAGAAGGCTTCGACGGCCTGGTGGCCTGCGGCGGCTTCAGCTACGGCGACGTGCTCGGCGCGGGCCGCGGCTGGGCCACCTCGATCCTCGAGCGCGAGGCGCTGCGCGAACAGTTCGCAGCGTTCTTCGCGCGCGGCAGCACGTTCTCGCTGGGCGTGTGCAACGGCTGCCAGATGATGTCGCAGCTGCGCGCGATCATTCCCGGCGCGGAGCACTGGCCGCGCTTCCTGCGCAACCGCAGCGAACAGTTCGAGGGGCGCCTGGGCCTGCTGGAAGTGGTCGAATCGCCGTCGCTGTTCCTGGCGGGCATGGCCGGTTCGCGCATCCCGGTGGTCGTGGCCCATGGCGAGGGGCGCGCGGTGTTCGACGATGCCGCCGACCGGGCGGCCGCCGCGGTGGCGCTGCGCTACGTCGAAGGCGACGGCGGTGCGGCGACGACCTATCCAGCCAATCCCAACGGCTCGACCGACGCCATCGCCGGCCTTACCAGCCGCGACGGGCGCGCGACGATCCTCATGCCGCACCCCGAGCGCACCCTGCGCAGCCTCAACTTCAGCTGGGCGCCGACGCAGTGGCCGGACGCCTCGCCCTGGCTGCGCATGTTCCGCAACGCGCGGGTCCACCTCGGCTGACCCGCCACGCGCCGCGGATCGCGCGGCGCCCCGTCACCGCCCGGCACCTGCCGGGAGTACCGGCCGCAGGCGTCCCCTGACGGCCGGCATCGTTGCGCCCGCGGCTGCTGCATCGCAGCGCGAGCGTAGGCGGGCCTCTTCCACTTCGACGCCAGTCAGCCTGCCGGTCCCGCCGGGGCACGGGCTGTCTGCGCCTGCAAAAACGGTTCCTTTTCCATTCAGGAGAGGGAGATTTGTGAGAAACATCACGCTCCTTGCCTTGGGTCCGGCGCAAGTCACTGATTCAAGCGGGGTTCTACTGTCAATCGGAGTCAGGTTATGACGATATGCGTCCAAAGACTTGACGAAAATTGTCAGTCGCGGTGAGTATCGGTCCCAGTTGCAAGCAATTCGAGGGGCGTTCAGGAATAGCGCTATCGGCCCGCACAAGGACTGGCTCACCGCCGAATCTCATTGCGTCCGCGACACGCCCCTGACCTCTGCATGCACCCGACCCGCGAGCCTGCGCTCGCGCAGCGCCGGGTTTCCGTTGCCATATCCATCAACAAGGGGCCAATTCGATGAACCGCATCTACTCCAAGGTCTGGAACCAGTCCACCGGTCAGGTCAGCGTCGCGTCGGAACTGGCCAGGGCCAAGGGCAAGGGCAAGGGCGCCAGGCTGCTGCAGGCCGCCGTGGTGACTGCCGCGCTGGCGCTGGCCGGTGCCGCGGTCGCCCAGGGGCCTGCGCCGAAGGGCCAGGCCAACGGCAAGCCGCCGGCGCACGCGGGCAAGGCGGAACCTCCGGGCAAGGACGCCAAGGCCGAAGTGTGCGGTTCGGCCTCGGCCACCGCGACCGGTGCGCTGGCCTGCGGTGAAGGCGCGGTCGCCAGCGGCGCCGGCTCCACCGCGCTCGGCAACGCCGCGCGCGCCACGCACGCCAACGCCACCGCACTGGGCAACAACGCGCGCGCGCTGCAGTCCAACGCGACCGCCGCCGGTTCCAACGCGCTGGCCTCGGGCTCGGCGTCGACCGCGCTGGGCAGTTCGACCCAGGCCCTGGGCCTGCGCAGCAGCGCAGTCGGCCAGGGCGCGCAGGCGCATGCCGAAGGCGCGGTCGCACTCGGCTTCAACGCGTATGCGAGCCCGGCCGCGGCCGGCAGCGTGGCGCTGGGTTACGGTGCCCGCGCGACCGAAGCCGGCGTGCTGTCGGTCGGCAACGGCGGTGGTGCCGGCACGGTGGGCCCGGCCACGCGCCGCATCACCAATGTCAGCGACGGCATCGCCGACAGCGACGCGGCCACGGTCGGGCAGGTGAACGCGGTCGCCGGTGAGATCGATGCGGTTGCCGAGGTGGCGGAGCACACCGACCGCTACTTCAAGGCCGATGGCGCCGACGACGGCAGCGACGACGCCAGTGTCG
>JAEXTE010000461.1 GCA_023453655.1 Pseudomonadota bacterium | reverse complement strand
ACGTGCGCGACGAGTTGATCGCCTGGTACCAGCGTCGCGGCTACCGCCGCACCGGCATCCTCAAGCCCTTCCCCTACGGCGACGAACGCTTCGGCATCCCGCTGCGCGACGACCTGCGCTTCGAGGTGCTGGAAAAGCCGCTGGCGGGAGCGACCGCATGAGCGGCACCTGGACCTACGTCTGCGCCACGGCCGAGCTGTTGCCCGGCGAGATGCGCACCGCCTTCGACGAGGTGACCGGCGCCGGGATCGTGGTGTTCAACCTCGACGGCGACCTCTACGCGCTCGAGGACAAGTGCAGCCACGAGGACTTCGAACTCTCGTCCGGCGACTTCGATCCCGGCGAGGGCAGCGTGGTGTGCGTGCTGCACGGTGCCCGCTTCGACGTGCGCGAGGGACGTCCGCTGTGCGCTCCGGCCTACGAACCGGTGGCCAGGTTCCCGGTGAAGACCGAGGCCGGCGGGGTCTGGGCCCGCGACGACCGCGACTGAAGCCCTCGCCCGGACAGATTGTCCCGACCGGCCCGGCAGAACGCAGTTGAGATTGCGTTTGAGAGCGATTCTCGTTTAACATTTTCACGTCGGGCGCCCTTGCCGCCCTCGTGGATCCGTCCGATGCGCCCCGCGCACTCCATTGCCCCTCCGTCATGCGATGCCGGCCCGCCGGGCCAGGCCCCGCCCCGCCGCTAGCCGCGATCCCCGCCCTTCCTCCCCGCGTCCGGCCCGGCCGCCAGCCAATCGCGCCCGCCCCGCCGTCCAGGTCGCCCCACGCCTGCACACGAGCCCATGACCCCGAATTCCCTGCGCGCCCTGCTGCGCCGTTCGCCCCTCGCCTGCGCCCTCACCCTGGGCCTCGCCGCTCCCGCCCTGGCCGCCCCGGCGCCCGCCCCCGCGCCCGATCCGGTGGACTTCGACGCGGTGGTGGTCACCGCCGCCGGCTTCGAGCAGAAGATCACCGACGCGCCCGCCAGCATCAGCGTGGTCACCCGGGAGGAACTGGCCAGGCGGCCCTACATGACCCTGCTCGACGCGGTGCGCGACTTGGAGGGCGTGGACATCGGCGAGACCCGCGACAAGACCGGCCAGGGCTCGATCTCGATGCGCGGCATGGGTTCGGATTACACCCTGATCCTGATCGACGGCCGCCGCCAGAACAACCACGGCGACATCTACCCCAACAACTTCGGCGGCAACCAGTTCAACCACATTCCGCCGCTGGACGCGATCGAGCGCATCGAAGTGATCCGCGGCCCGATGTCCACGCTCTACGGCGCCGATGCGATGGGCGGCGTGATCAACATCATCACCAAGCGCGTCCTCGATGCCTGGACGGGCTCGGCGACCGTCGGCCGCACCTTCGAGACCCGCAGCGAGTTCGGCGACGACGCCACCGCCGACGTGTTCGCGACCGGGCCGCTGGTGCCCGGGAGGCTGGGCCTGGCCGTCCGCGGCAGCTGGTACGAGCGCGACGCGTCCAACCCGCGCTACGACGACGTGGTCGACCCGGCCGGCGAATCGCATTCGCGCGCGCTCGGTTTCGGCGCCGGCGGCAAGACCGTGGACAACACCAACAAGGCCGCCGGCCTCACCCTGACCTGGACGCCGGACGACCGCCAGACGATCAGCTTCGCCTACGACGGCTCCCGCCAGGAGTACGACAACTCGATCAAGATCAACGACCAGGGCGTCGAGGAATACCCGGTTGGCACCGTCGACAACTACGGCGCGGTGCTGCGCGTGGGCAACAGCGGCCGCATCGAGCCGCGCGCCGGCTACGCCCCCAGCCAGGAATTCACCCGCGACGCGTGGTCGCTGACCCACGAGGGCGGCTGGGAGCGCGCCACCAGCTTCGTCTCGCTCTCGCGCGTGGAAACGCGCAACGAAGGCCGCACCCTGCCCTTCACCGTGGACGAGCGCCAGCAGCTGCAGCAGCTCTGGAACACCGCCTGCACCGGCCTCGGCGGCAGCGTGGGCGGGAACGGCTATTGCGCCCCGGGCAGCACCGGCGCCTTCCCCAACTCGAACGCGTGGAACAACCAGTCCGAAGCGGCCAAGCTCGCCCTGTTGCGCGAGTACCTGGACGATGCGCAGTACCAGCAGCTGCTGGGCTTCCTGCCGCGTCCGGCGCGCACCCTGGAAAGCGCGCAGTACACCCTCGATGCCAAGGTCGACATCCCGTTCGAGGCGGCCGGCCAGCACGTGGCGGTGGTCGGCGCGCAGCTGATCCGCGGCGAGCTCACCGACGGCGTGTTCGGCATGGAGTCCGGCCGGCCCGGCGGCGTGCAGGACCATGACATGTACTCGGTGTTCGTCGAGGACACGTGGACGGTGTTCGCGCCGCTGTCGATCACCGGTGGCCTGCGCTACGACGACCACAAGGTGTTCGGCAACCACGTCAGCCCGCGCCTGTACGGCGTGTACGACCTCGACGAGCGCTGGACGGTCAAGGGCGGCGTGAGCACCGGCTTCAAGACGCCCAAGACCACCCAGCTCTACGACGGCGTGGTCGGCTTCGGCGGCCAGGGCACGACCCCCATGTTCGGCAACCCCGACCTGCAGCCCGAGACCAGCACCAGCATGGAGCTGGCGGTGTACTGGCGCCATGCCGCCGGCCACGACTTCAACGCCACCCTGTTCCACAACACCTTCGACGACAAGATCACCTCGCAGCCCTGCGGCACGGGCACCGCCCAGGCCTGCAGCGCCAGCGGCGAGTACGCCGAGCTGGGCTACGCCAACAGCACGCGCACGGTGAACATCGACAAGGCGGTGATCCAGGGCGCCGAGGTCGCCTCGCGCTGGCAGCTGGCCGACAGCCTCGGCCTGCGCCTGAACTACACCTTCACCGACAGCGAGCAGAAGAGCGGCGTCGACGCCGGCCTGCCGCTTACCGACACCGCGCGGCACATGGCCAACGCCACCCTGGACTGGCGCGCCAGCGAGCGCTTCAACCTGTTCCTGACCGCGCAGGCGCATTCGAAGCGCTATGCCGACCAGCATCCGGTCACCGGCCAGTCGCGCTACTACCGCGACTTCGCCGTGCTGCACCTGGGCGCGTCCTGGGCGGTCGCCGGGTCGGTGACCCTCAACGCGCGCGTCAACAACCTGCTCGACCGCGACTTCACCACCTACGATACGGAGTTCAGCGACCTCAATGCCGACGGGGTCTACGAGGACGGCACCAACGAGGTGCTGTACTTCGACCACTACAACAACAAGGACAAGGCCCGCAGCGTCTGGCTGAGCGTCAACGTCGACTTCTGACCCGTCCCCGCACCGAAGCCCGCAGCATGTCGCCACGATCCGCTTCGACACCCGACCTGGGCCGCCAGCAGCGGCGCGGCTTCTGGCTGCGCACGCTGCACCAGTGGCACTGGATCAGCTCGGCCGTCTGCCTGGTCGGGATGCTGCTGTTCGCGGTGACCGGCATCACCCTCAACCACGCCGCGAAGATCGAGGGCGAGCCGCGCGTGGACAACCGCGTCGCGACCCTGCCCGCGCCCCTGCTGCGGGCGCTGGCGGGCGGGCCGGACGAGGGCAGTGCGCCGCTGCAGCGCGAGGTGGCGGACTGGCTGTCGAACGCGCTCGACGCATCGATCGGCCGCCGCGAGGCCGAGTGGTCCGAGAGCGAGGTCTACCTGTCGATGCCCGGCCCTGGCCACGATGCCTGGCTGAGCATCGACCGCGGCAGCGGCGAGGTGGAGTACGAGCGCACCGACCGTGGCGCGATCTCCTACCTCAACGACCTGCACAAGGGTCGCAACACCGGGCCGGCCTGGGGCTGGTTCATCGATATCTTCGCCCTGGCCTGCGTGGTGTTCACCATCACCGGCCTGCTGCTGCTGCAGATGCACGCGCGCCAGCGCCCCACGACCTGGCCCTGGGTGGGCCTGGGCCTGCTGGTGCCGGTGCTGCTGGCGCTGCTGTTCATCCACTGATTCCGACACCACGAGGTTCGCCATGCGCATCCAGCTGACCGTCGCCCTGGGCAGCCTGCTCGCCTTTCCGGCCCAGGCCGCGGACGTCACCGTTTCGGTGCAGATTCCGCAGCTGAAGGTGGCCGAGTACCACCGTCCCTACGTCGCCGTGTTCGTCGAAGGCGCGGGCGGCCAGCACGCGGCCAACCTCGCCGTGTGGTACCTGAGCAAGGACACCAGCGAAGGCCACGGCACCAAGTGGCTGCCCGACCTGCGCCAGTGGTGGCGCAAGTCCGGACGCGCGCTGAAGGTGCCGGTGGATGGCGTGACCGGGCCCACCCGGCCTGCGGGCACGCACGAGCTTGGCTTCGACGATTCGCATCCGGAACTGGCGAAGCTGGCGCCCGGGCAGTACACGCTGGTGGTCGAGGCGGTGCGCGAGGTCGGCGGGCGCGAACTGCTCAAGATCCCCTTCACCTGGCCGGTGACCGCGCCGCAAGCGGGCCGCGCCCAGGGCAGCAGCGAACTCGGCGCGGTGTCGCTGCGCCTCACGCCCTGAGCGTGGCCCCTTTCCGATTCCCCAGGAGCATTCCGATGAAGCGTCTCTCCCTGCTCGCCCTTGCCGCCGCTGCGCTGCTGCCGCTGGCCGCGTCCGCGCACAAGCAATGGATCATCCCCTCGCAGGCCGTGGTCAACGGCAACGACGTGTGGGTGACCTTCGACGCCGCGGTGTCCAACCAGCTGTTCTTCCCCGACCACGTGCCGATGCGCCTGGACAACGTCACCGCGACCGCGCCGGACGGCAGCAAGGTCGAGCTGAAGAACGGAAGCACCGGCAAGTACCGCAGCACCTTCGACGTGCAGCTGGCGCAGGCCGGCACCTACCGCATCGCCAACGTCAACGCCGGGTTGTCGGTGCGCTGGGACACGCCGGAGAGTCTCGCCGCCAAGGCGCGGGCGGAGGCCGAGGGCAAGCCGACGAGCGGCCCCGGCGCGCCGCCGGAGACGCGCGGCGGCTTCCTGCGCAGCGCCACCGCCGAAGATCTCAAGACCAAGGTGCCTGCCAATGCGCAGAACCTCGAGGTCACCCAGACCGTGGGCCGGGTGGAAACCTTCGTCACCAACGGTGCGCCGGACGAGGGCGCGCTCGCACCGACCGGCCAGGGCATCGAGCTGGTCCCGGTGACCCATTTCAACGACCTGTTCGCGGGCGAGGAAGCCAGCTTCCGCGTGCTGGTCGATGGCCAGCCCGCCGGGGGCCTGGAGTTCGAAATCGTGCGCGGCGGCACCCGCTACCGCAACGCGCAGGACGAGATCATGGCGACCACCGATGCCGACGGGCTGCTGCGCGTCACCTGGCCGGAGCCGGGCCTCTACTGGCTCGAAACCAGCGTGCAGGACGACAGGCCCTCGGCCGCCGAGGCGACGCGGCGACGGCTGTCCTACGTCGCCACCATGGAAGTCCTGCCGCAGTAATGCCTGCGGCGTTTCCCGCCGCGGCGTGCGCCGCGTGAGCGCGCCCTCCGCCGTGGATGGCGCGTCGGCGCCGCACACGCTGTACGGCGCGACCATGGGCACGCGCTGGCGCGTGGACCTGGTCGCGCCGCGCGCGTTCGCGCTCGATCCGCTGCATGCGGCGGGGCAGGCGCGCCTGGATGCGATCGTGGCGCAGATGAGCAGCTGGGAACCGGATTCGGACCTCTCGCGTTTCAACCGCGCGGCGTCCGGCACCTGGCATCGGCTGCAGGACGACTTTTACCGGGTGATGGCCTGCGCGCTGCAGGTCGCGCAGGCCCGCGCCGGCGCGTTCGATCCCGCGATCGGCCGGCTCGTTGCGGCTTGGGGGTTCGGCGCACAGGCAGGCGCACGGCAGGCGCCCGGGCCAGGGGCGCTGGCGCGGGCGCGCGAGGCTTGCGGTTGGCGCCGGTTGGCGCTGTGCCAGCTGACGCACGAGCTGCTGCAACCTGGCGGCGTTGCGCTGGACCTGTCGGCGATCGCCAAGGGCCACGGCGTCGATGCGATCGTCGAACTGCTGCAGGCGCGCGGGATCGACGCGGCGCTGGTCGAAGTCGGCGGCGAGCTGCGTGGCTTCGGCCGCAAGCCGGACGGAACGCCCTGGCGGGTGCTGGTCGAGAGCGGCCACGACGACGACGCCGAGCCTTGCGTGGTCACGCTGGATGACGCGGCGATCGCCACCTCGGGCCCGTACTGGCAGCACTACGCGGCGGGCGGGCGCATCGTGTCGCACACCATCGATCCGCGCAGCGGCCTGCCCGTGGCCGATCCGCCCGCCGCCACCAGCGTGCTGGCGCCCAGCGCGATGCTGGCCGATGCCTGGTCGACTGCGCTGGCGGTGATGGGCCTGGAGGGCGGCCTCGCCTTCGCTCAGGCTCAGGGCTTCGCGGTGCGCATGCTGCCCGCCGGCCGCGGCGCGCAGCCGCGCACCAGCGCCGCCTTCGATACGCGGCTCGCGACATGACGACGCCCGCGCATCCGCCGCGCTGGCGCGCCTGGCTGGGCAATGCCGCCGTCCTGGCGCTGCTGCTGGCCGGCGCGCTGGCGCTGCTGCCCCTGCACGGGGAGGCGTGGTGGCCCGCCGCGCCGCGGCCGCGCGAGTGGTGGACCGCCGCGGGCAGCCTCGTGGCCTATCTCGCCGGCTCGGGCTGGCTGCTGTGGCGCTACCGCACGCGTGCCACGGGGCCAGTGCAGGACGCCAGCGAAGCGCTGCCGTGGCTGGTGGTACATGCCAGCCAGACCGGCTTAGCCACGGAGCTGGCCGGGCAGACGGCGTCCTCGCTGCGGGCGGCAGGCGCGCGGGTCGCGCTGCTGCCGCTGTCGGCGGTCGACGATGCGCTGCTCGCGCGCACGGAGCGCGCCCTGTTCATCGTCAGCACGACCGGCGAAGGCGACGCGCCCGATCCCGCCGCTGCCTTCGTGCGCGCATCGATGTCGCGCCAGCCCGCGCTGGGCGCCCTCCGCTACGCCGTGCTCGCGCTGGGCGACCGCGGCTATGCACGGTTCTGCGCCTTCGGGCACCAGCTCGAGCAGTGGCTGCGAGGCTGCGGCGCGGGCGCGATGTTCGACCTCACCGAAGTCGACAACGGCGATCCGGGCGCGCTGCGCCACTGGCAGCACCATCTGGCCCTGGCTGCCGGCGCGGAGGCGATGCCGGACTGGACGCCGCCGCGCTACGATCGCTGGACGCTGGCCGCGCGCCAGCTGCTCAACCCCGGCAGCCTGGGCGGGCCTGCCTTCCATCTTGCGCTGCAGCCGCCCGCCGGCAGCATCCCGACCTGGGACGCCGGCGACATCGCCGAGATCGGGCCGCGCAACGCGGCGGGCGAGGTCGACGCCGTGCTGGCGGCCCTGGGCCTCGACGGCGCGGCCACGGTCCACGTGGACGACCAGGCGTTCCCGCTGCGCGAGGCGCTGGCGCGCAGCCACCTGCCGGCAGGCGACGCGCGCTTCGCCGGTCCGCAGGCACTCGCGGACACCCTGCGGCCGCTGCCGCACCGCGAATACTCCATCGCCTCCCTGCCCGGCGACGGCGTGCTGGAACTGCTGGTCCGGCAGATGCCGCGCGAAGACGGCCGTCCCGGCCTCGGCAGCGGCTGGCTGTGCCTGCACGCGGGCATCGGCGAGGCGATCGACCTGCGCATCCGCGCCAATCCCAACTTCCATCCACCGGCTGGGGACATGCCGCTGCTGCTGGTCGGCAACGGGACCGGCATCGCCGGCCTGCGCGCCCATCTCAAGGCGCGCGAGCGCGCCGGTGCGCGCCGCAACTGGCTGCTGTTCGGCGAACGCCAGCCGCATTGCGACGGATTCTTCGCCGGCGACATCGCGCGCTGGCGCGAGTCCGGGCTGCTCGAGCGGGTCGACCTGGCCTGGTCCCGCGACGGCGCCGGTCCGCGCTACGTCCCGGACGCACTGCGCATGGCTGCGCCGGCGGTGCGCGACTGGGTCGAGGCCGGCGCCAGCATCCTGGTCTGCGGCAGCCTGGCCGGGATGGCGCCGGGCGTGGACGCGGCCCTGCGCGAGGCGCTGGGCGGGGACCGGCTGGAAGCGCTGCGCGTCGAGGGACGCTATCGCCGGGACGTGTACTGAGCGCGGCTGCAGGCGTTCCTGCGCGTCAGCCGGCCACCTCGTCGATCCGCACCAGCAGCACTTCACCGCCGCCCTCGATCACGTAGCGGCTGCGCGCACCATCGCTGCCCAGCAGGGCGGTGTCGCCCTGGCCCAGGCTCGCGGCCGCATTGCCGCCATCGACATGCGCATGACCACCGAGCACGTGCACCACCCAGGTCGAGCCGGGATCGACGAAGCTGAGCATCGCGCCGGCCAGCGGGCGATGCCAGAGCTGCGCAGTGGCCGCATCGCGGCGCCACATCAGGTTGAAGACCTCGCAGTGGCCCCGCGGTTCGCCCGAGACGTCGCGCGCGCCGTCGAAGCGCAGGCGCTGGTGCGGCGGCAGCAGCACCACGCTCTCGCCATCGTCGAAACGCAGGCGCAGGCCCTCGCCGCGCAGCAGCACCAGCTCACGATGCACGCCGGGGAAGGTCGAGAACCCGGCATCCCCGTCGAGTTCGGCGATCGAGATGCGCCAGCGCCAGGCATCGGCCCGTGGTTCGGCGTGGATCTCGCGGGTCCAGCCCAGCTGGTTCTTCCAGCGCAGGCGGCGGTACTCGTGGGCGGGGATCAGGCGCAGGCATGGCGTCATGCCCGAAGTGTAGCGATGCCGGGCCGCAGCCTTGGGGCAGCGCAGGCGCGCCCGGGATGGCGCAGGAGAGGCGGGCGACGCGGCTTGCGATCCGTCGCCAGACGACCCGTGGCAACCGCAGGCGACGCCGCCGCCATTTGCAGGGAAGTCGCCCGCCCGGGCCATCCTGGCGCGGAACGGGCGACGGGTACGTCCCTGTGGCGGCCTCCGGCCGGTCCCCGGAGCAATCCGTGCTCCCGTCGCCGGCACGCGTCCCTGCGCGCCGGCCGACTGGGGTCAGCGGGTCTGCGCGGTGGCCCGGCCCGCGGCGGCGCCGGCCGCCGGCTTGGACGCGGCAGGCGCGGAGACGACGATGCGGTCGCGGTTCTGTTCCACCGTGCGCAGGCCGATACCCTTCACCTCGGCCAGCTGCTCGGGACTGCGGAACGGGCCGTTGGCCTTGCGGTGGGCGACGATGGCCTCGGCCTTGGCGGCGCCGACGTTGTGCAGCACGCGGTCCAGCGTGGCCGCGTCGGCGGTATTGATGTTGACCTTCTCGGCGGCCAGCGCGGTGCCGGCCAGCAGCAGCGACAGCGCGAGCGTCGAGCACAGGGCCTTGAACTTGTTCATCTCGGATCTCCTGAAAGTGAAGTCGGTTTCCTTGCCGCCGGCGCGTCCTGCGCTGCCGGTGGTGACAGTCTCCCGATGCGCGGCCCGCGGGGTCATCGCCGCAGGCGCCGTGCGCGCGCAGGGCTATCCCGCGCGTCCGGGTGGGAAAACCCCTACACGCCGCGCGCGATAGAATTGGCGGTTTCCGCACACGGAACCCGCACGATGGACGCCAGCAGGATCGACCGCTACGTCGGCGCGAAGTGGGACGACGAGATCGTCCCGCAGCTCGTCGAATACATCCGCATCCCCAACAAGTCGCCGATGTTCGACGCCGACTGGGAGAAGAACGGCTACATGGCCGAGGCCGTGAAGCTGATGGAATCCTGGGCGCGCGCGCAGGCGATCCCCGGCATGCAGGTCGAGGTGGTGCAGCTGGAAGGCCGCACGCCGCTGATCTACATCGAGATCCCGGCCGCGAACGGCGGCAGCGACGACGACTGCGTGCTGCTCTACGGCCATCTCGACAAGCAGCCGGAGATGACCGGCTGGGACGACGACCTGGGCCCCTGGAAGCCGGTGCTGCGCGACGACAAGCTGTACGGTCGCGGCGGTGCCGACGACGGCTACGCGATCTACGGCTCGCTCACCGCCGTGATGGCGCTGCAGGAGCAGCAGCTGCCGCACGCGCGTTGCGTCGTGCTGATCGAGGCCTGCGAGGAGTCCGGCAGCTACGACCTGCCCGCCTATGTCGACCACCTGGCCGACCGCATCGGCCAGCCCTCGCTGGTGGTCTGCCTGGATTCGGGCTGCGGCAACTACGACCAGCTGTGGTGCACCACCTCGCTGCGCGGCCTGGCCGGCGGCAACCTCACGGTGAAGGTGCTGGAGGAAGGCGTGCACTCGGGCGACGCCTCGGGCGTGGTGCCGTCGAGCTTCCGCCTGCTGCGCCAGCTGCTGTCGCGCATCGAGGACCCGGAGACCGGCCGCATCCTGATCGAGGGCCTGCACGCCGAGATCCCCGCCGAACGCCTGCAGCAGGCGCGTCGCGCGGCCGAGGTGCTGGATACCGCGATCTACGACAAGTTCCCGCTGGTGCCCGGCCTGCGGCCGATGGCCGACGACCTGTCGGAGCTGGTGCTCAACCGCACCTGGCGCCCGGCGCTGTCGGTAACCGGCGTGGGCGGCATCCCGCCGCTGGATTCGGCCGGCAACGTGCTGCGCCCGCATTCGGCGGTCAAGCTGTCGCTGCGACTGCCGCCCACCGTGGACGGCAAGACCGCCGGCGACCTGCTGCAGGCCGAACTGCTGCGCGATCCGCCCAATGGCGCCGAGGTCACCCTGGCGCTGGAAAAGGCCGCGACCGGCTGGAACGCGCCGGCGCTGTCGCCCTGGCTGGAGCGCGCGATCGACGCGGCCAGCCGGGAGTTCTTCGGCCAGCCGGCGATGTACATGGGCGAAGGCGGCTCGATCCCGTTCATGGGCATGCTGGGCGAGAAGTTCCCCGGCGCGCAGTTCATGATCACCGGCGTTCTGGGCCCGCACTCCAACGCGCACGGCCCCAACGAGTTCCTGCACATCCCGATGGGCAAGAAGGTCACCGCCTCGGTGGCGCGGGTGATCGCCGAGCACCACCTCGCCAGCCAGCGCGGCGAGACCAGCGGCGCGGCCGTCGCTCCCGACAGCGGCACCCGCCACGGGGCCCACGGCTGCTGCTGAGCCGCGGCCACTCCCGAACCGGACGGCGCCCTCGCGGCGCCGTTTCCGTTTCCGGCGCCTGCATCGGGTCTTGGCAGGGCGGCGCGTGCCTGCGACATTGCGCGGCACACCTCGATCCCGGGATACGCGCATGGAACTGTTCGGCAGCAGCAACTGGCTCTACATCATCTTCATCGGCCTGATCGTCGGCCTGCTCGCGCGCCTGCTCAAGCCGGGCCGCGACCGCATGGGCATCATCCTGACGATCGTGCTGGGCATTGCCGGCGCACTGTTCGCGGGCTGGATCGGCCGGCTGCTGGGCTGGTATGCCGATGGCCAGGCGGCCGGCTTCATCGCCTCGACCCTTGGCGCGATCGTGCTGCTGGTGATCGTGGGCGCGCTGCGCAAGCGGCGCTGATCGCAAGCCCGTGCAGGTCGGCCGCGGCAATGCGGCCGGCCCGCGCACGCTGTGCAGACCTGCGGCCTGCAGGCCATCCGGAAGCATCGGGGCCGGGAGCGCAATCGCCGTCAAACCACGCCAATCGGCACCTGACGGTGGCGACGCTTCCGGCCAGCGTCAATCCAGCAGGCGCGCGATCACCTGTTCGGCCAGCGCCGCCGGCTCGGCCGACTGCGTGTCGAGCACCAGTTCCGGCGCTTCCGGGCGCTCGTAGGGCGAGTCGATCCCGGTGAAGTTCGGCAGCTCGCCGCGCCGCGCCTTGGCGTACAGCCCCTTCACGTCGCGCCGCTCGGCCTCGGCCAGCGGCGTATCGACGAACACCTCGAGGAACTCCCCTTCCGCGAACAGCGCGCGCGCGGCGCGGCGTTCGGCCCGGAACGGCGAGATGAAGCTCACCAGCACGATCAGGCCGGCATCGGTCATCAGCCTGGCCACTTCCGACACGCGGCGCAGGTTTTCCACCCGGTCCTCGTCGGTGAAGCCGAGGTCGCGGTTGAGCCCGTGGCGCACGTTGTCGCCGTCGAGCAGGTAGGTGTGCAGGCCGCGCGCGACCAGGCCGCGTTCGACCAGGTTGGCGATGGTCGACTTGCCGGCGCCCGACAGGCCGGTGAACCAGACGCAGCGCGGCTGCTGGCCCTTGAGCGCGGCGCGCGCCTTGCGGTCCACGTCCAGCGCCTGCCAGTGGATGTTGTCGGCGCGGCGCAGGCCGTGGCGGATCATGCCCGCGCCCACCGTCGCGCGGGTCAGCGCATCGACCAGGATGAAGCCACCCAGCGCGCGGTTCTCCGCATACGGCGCGTAGGCCACCACCGCGTCGAGCGACAGTACCAGCTCGCCGATCTCGTTGAACTCCAGCCGCTTGGCGGCCAGCGGCTGCAGGGTTTCGGGATCGTGCCGCGACTTGAGCTCGCTGACCCGCGCGCCGACCGTGCGCGTGCCGAGCTTGAGCTGGTAGCGGCGGCCCGGCAGTAGCGGCGCCTCGTCGAACCAGAGCACGTCGGCGACGAACTGGTCGCTGTGCGCCAGCGGAGCCTCGCCACCGGCGAGCACATGGCCGCGTCCGGCATCGACCTCGTCGGCCAGCTGCACCGCGACGGCCGCACCGGTCGCGGCGCTGTCGACGGGCACGCCGCCGAGACCGATCGCGGCGATGCGGCTGGACGTTCCCGCCGGCTCGACGCGCACGCTGTCGCCGACGCGCAATGTACCGGCGGCCAGGGTGCCCGCCAGCCAGCGCCCGCCCGCGGCATCGCGCAGCACCGACTGCAGCGGCAGGCGTGCCGGCTGCGCCGGGTCCGGCGCGGCGACCTGCACGCGTTGCAGATGCTCGAGCACGCTCGGCCCGGCATACCATCCGATCGCCGGCGAGCGCGTGGTGACGTTGTCGCCCACCGCCGCCGCGACCGGGATCGCGACCACGTCCGGCACGTCCAGTCGCGCGGCATGGTCGCGGAAGCGCGCGGCGATGTCGTCGAACACCGCCTGGTCGTAGCCGACCCGGTCCATCTTGTTCACCGCCAGCAGCACGTGGCGCACGCGGAACAGCGACAGGATGGCGAGGTGGCGGAAGGTCTGCGGCAGCAGGCCCTTGGTGGCATCGACCAGCACGATGGCGAGGTCCGCCACCGATGCACCGGTCGCCATGTTGCGGGTGTACTGGACGTGGCCGGGGCAGTCGGCGATGAGGAACCGCCGGCGCGCGGTCTGCAGGTGGCGCCAGGCCACGTCGATGGTGATGCCCTGCTCGCGTTCGGCGTCGAGGCCGTCGAGCAGCAGCGCGTAGTCGATCTCGCCGCCGCGGGTGCCGTGGGTGCTGCTGGCGCGGGCCAGCGCGGCGCGCTCGTCGTCGGGGACGCGGCCCGCCTCGTGCAGCAGTCGCCCGATCAGGGTGCTCTTGCCGTCGTCGACGCTGCCGCAGGCGATCAGGCGCAGGAAATCCGGCGCTTGCGCGGGTCCCTGCATGCCCTGCGCGGCCCGGGACGTGGCGGCGTCGGCGAACGCCTCGTCTCGCCGGTACAGGTCGCTGGCCACGCTGTTCATCGGATCTGTGTCTCCAGTGTTGCTGGCCGCTTGCGGGCCGGACCGGGCGCATACCGTGGGCCGCGCCGGTATCGGTCAGAAGTAGCCTTCGCGCTTCTTCTTTTCCATCGAGTCGCCATCGGCATGGTCGATCAGCCGGCCGGCGCGCTCGGACAGGGCGCTGGTTTCCATCTCCGCGATCACGGCGTCGAGATCGGCTGCGTCGGACTCCACCGCGCCGGTGAGCGGATAGCAGCCCAGCGTGCGGAAGCGCACGCGGCGCTGCTCCACGCGCTCGCCGTCGCGCAGCACGAAGCGCTCGTCGTCGACCATGATCCAGGTGCCGTCGCGCCGCACCACCGGACGTTCGGCGGCGAAGTACAGCGGCACCACGTCGATGCCCTCGCGGCGGATGTAATGCCACACGTCGAGTTCGGTCCAGTTCGACAGCGGGAACACCCGCACGCTTTCGCCTTCGCCGACGCGCGCGTTGTACAGGTTCCACAGCTCCGGTCGCTGGCGACGCGGGTCCCAGCGGTGCTTCGCGTCGCGGAAGGAGAACACGCGCTCCTTGGCGCGCGACTTCTCTTCGTCGCGGCGTGCGCCGCCGATCGCCGCGTCGTAGCCGCCGGCTTCGAGCGCCTGCTTGAGCGCGAGCGTTTTCATCACCTCGGTGTGGACGCTGGCGCCATGGCTGAACGGACCGACGCCGTCGCGAACACCGTCCGGATTGATATGCACCCGCAGCTCGATCCCGGTCTCGGCGGCGCGACGGTCGCGGAAGGCGATCATCTCGCGGAACTTCCAGGTGGTGTCCACGTGCAGCAGCGGGATCGGCGGCAGCGCGGGCGCGAAGGCCTTCAGTAACAGGTGCAACAGCACCGAACTGTCCTTGCCGATCGAGTACAGCAGCACCGGGTTGCGGCACTCGGCCGCCACCTCGCGGAGGACGTGCAGGCTCTCGGCCTCGAGCCGGTCAAGGTCAGTGGCGGCGGCGTGCGCTGGCTGGGGGAGTTCCATGTCGGCGCTGATTGTAGCCACGCACCTCCCCGCTGCCGTAAATCACCTCAGGGCATGACTGCATAACCGGCCATCCTTTCCGGGCGCGTGGACGCGCGCCTAGCCTTGGCGCACAG
>JAEXTE010000433.1 GCA_023453655.1 Pseudomonadota bacterium | reverse complement strand
CTGGTGTTCGGGCGCGAGCGCACCGGCCTGGACAACCACGAGCTGCAGCTCTGCCATGCGGCCGTCCACATCCCGGCCGATCCGGTCTACAGCTCGCTCAACCTCGCCGCCGCGGTCCAGGTGCTGTGCTACGAACTGCGCCTGGCCATGCTCGGCCTGCGCGGGACGTCGCCGGAACGCCTGGCGGCGCCGGCACCGGACGGCGACGTTCCGGCCAGTCATGCGGAGCTGGAGGGCTTCTTCGCCCAGCTGGGCGACACCCTCGATGCGATCGACTTCCACAAGGGGCGCGCCCCGGAGTCCGCGATGCGCAAGCTGCGCCGGATCTTCCTGCGTGCCGCACTCGACGACCGCGACGTGCGCCTGCTGCGCGGCGTGCTCGCCGATGCCCAGCGCATGGCGCGACTGGCCGGCGGGGGTTGAGCGAAGGCGGGGCCTGTCGCTCCGGGACACGCGATGTCCCGCATGTCCACGCAGGCCGCGCATGGCGCGGATCGCTACCGGCCGACGCGGATTTCGGCTAGGCTCGCCGCCGTGCCAGCATCCGAGTCGACCCGGAACCGTCCCTTGCCAGTCCTTCCATCCGGTTCCCGTCTGCGTCTCCTGCTGTCGCTGGCGCTCTGGCTCGCCTGCCTGGCGCCGGCCCTGGCCGACGACGGCGTGCTCGTGCTCGGCCGCATCAGCGACGATCCCAAGGCCCACTACGACCAGCTCAAGCCGCTGCTCGACTACGTGGTGCCGCGCATGGCCGACGTCGGCATCCGCGAGGGACGCGTGCTGATGGCGCGCGACGCGCAGCAGATGCAGAGCTACATGCGGCGCGGGCGGGTGGACTGGGTGACCGAGACCGCCGGCACCGCGATGGCGCTGGCCGATCGCGCCGGCGCGCAGCCGCTGCTGATGACCGAACGCGACGGCGTGGCCAGGTACCACACGGTCTATTTCGTTCGCAAGGACAGTCCGGTGCGCGAACTGGCCGACCTGCGCGGCCGCAGCATCGTGTTCCAGAACCGCCAGTCCACCAGCGCCTACTACGTGCCGGCCGACGAACTGCTCGCCCAGGGCCTGCGCCTGGAGGTGCTGCTCTCGCCGATGGACCGGCCCGGCGCCGACTCGGTGGGCTACGTGTTCGGCCGTTCCGAGCTCAACGTCTCGGCCTGGGTGCACAAGCGCCTGGTCGACGTGGGCGCGATGAGCAACCTGGACTGGGCCAACCCCAAGCGCGTGCCGCCGTCCTACCGGCGCGACTTCCGCATCGTGCGCGAGAGCGGCGAGTTCCCGCGCGCGCTGGAGATGGTGCGCGGCGACATGGACCCGCGGGTGCGCGAGCGGCTGCGCGAGGTGCTCGCCGGCGCGGCCGCCGACCCCGACGCGCGCGAGGCGCTGCTGCGCTTCTTCAAGACCACGCGCTTCGTGCCGATCGACGCCGGCACGGCGGCCGGGCTCGAGCGCCTCAGCCGCGGCGTGGCGCGCGTGGCGAGGGAAGTCGAATGAAGCCGTCGCGCTTCGGCCTGCAGGCGCGTTTCGCGGTGCTCGCGGTGGCGATGCTGCTGCTGACCCTGGCGCTGGTCGCGTTGGTGCTGCAGCGGCAGAACGAGCTGCACCGCGAGGTGCGCAGCCTGGGGCTGCAGGCGATCGACGACTTCTCGTCGCGGCGCCTGCTCTCCCAGGGCGAGACGCAGGTGCTGCAGCTGGCCGATTCGCTGGTCAACCCGCTGTACTACTTCGACCTGGAAGCCATCGGCACGGCGCTGCGCCAGGTGCTGCGCCAGCCCGACGTAACCTACGTCATCGTCTACGACAACGACGGCCAGGTGATCCACGACGGCAGCCCCGACATCTCCACCTACGGGCAGACGATGTCGGACCCGCTCGCCTACGAGGTGCTCTCGATCACCGGCGCCCACGTGCAGGCCAGCGGCGGACTGCTCGACGTGGCCGCGCCCATCCGCATCGGCGACCAGCGCCTGGGCGGCGTGCGCGTGGGCTACTCGCTGGACGCGGTCAAGGCCGACGAGCGGCAGATCGGCGGGATCATGTCCGGCCGCCTGCGCGAGGTCAGCCGCAGCCAGCTGCTGTGGGTGGGCCTGCTGCTGGCCTCGCTCGTGGCCCTGCTGGCGATGATCGGGCTGGTCCTGCAGCGCAGGCTGGTCTCGCCGATCCGGCAGCTGGCCGATGCCGCGCGCGGCATCGAGGCGGGCAACTTCGAGGCCGCCGTGCCGGCGACCCGCCGCGCCGACGAGATCGGCGACCTGGTGCGCGCGTTCTCGCACATGCGCGACAGCATCCTGCGGCACGACCGCGACATCCGCCGCATGGCCTATACCGATGCGCTGACCGGCCTGTCGAACCGGCTGGCGTTCCGCGAGGTGCTGGACCAGCGGGTCGCCGAGAGCAACGGCGCGGCGCGGCAGCTGGCGCTGCTGTTCACCGACATCGACGATTTCAAGCGCGTCAACGACACCATCGGCCACGATGCCGGCGACGAGGTGCTGATGCAGTTCGCCGGCCGCATCGGCGAGGTCATCGACGCGCACGGCGGCGAGGGCGCGGTGCTGGCCCGGTTCGGCGGCGACGAGTTCGTGATCCTGCTGCAGGGCGATCCCGGTGGCGACATCCGCGAGCGCGCGGGGCGCCTGGCCGAGGTGCTGGTGGAGGAACTGGGCCGGCCGATCACCGTGCGCGGCCGGCCGGTGTTCCTCGGCATCTCGATCGGCATCGCGCTGTTCCCGGAAGACGCCACCGACGTGCCCTCGCTGCTCAAGAACGGCGGCATCGCCATGTACCAGGCCAAGGTCGCAGGCAAGAGCTGCTACCGCTTCTACAGCCGGGTCATGGACCAGGCCGTGGAGCGGCGCGTACGCATGGAGCAGGACCTGCGCGGGGCCTGGGAGCGCGGCGAGCTGAGCCTGGCCTACCAGCCGCTGTACCGGCTCTCGGACGGCAAGCTGGTCGGCGCCGAGGCGCTGCTGCGCTGGCGCCATCCCGAGCACGGCCAGGTGTCGCCGGCGCTGTTCGTCGACGTGGCCGAACAGAGCGGGCTGATCGAGGCGATCGGGCCGCAGGTGCTGCGCGCGGCGTGCATGGATGCGCGCGGCTGGCAGCGCGACCTGCCGGGGGCGCAGGGGCTGTTCGTGTCGGTCAACGTGTCGCCGCGGCAGCTGCGCGCCGGCGACCTCGCCGCGACCACCGAGGCCGTGCTGCGCGAGAGCGGCCTGGCCCCGCAGCACCTGCACATCGAGCTGACCGAAACGGCGGTGATCGCCGACGAGGCGCGCGTGAGCAGCGTGCTGGCGCGCCTGCGCAACAGCGGCGTCAAGGTGTGGCTGGACGACTTCGGCACCGGCTTCTCGGGCCTGAGCCACCTGCGCCGGGTGCCGGTGGACGGGGTCAAGATCGACCGCAGCTTCATCGCCGACGTGCTGCGCGACCCGGACGACCTGGCGCTGACCACCGCGATCATCGCCATGGCCCACTCGCTGGGCATCCAGGTGGTGGCCGAAGGCGTGGAGAAGGAAGGGCAGTACGCCATCCTGCGCGAGCGCGGCTGCGACATGGCGCAGGGCTACTGGCTGGGCCACCCGGTGGCCAACGCCGAGTTCAAGCGCCTGCTGGCTTGAGCCGCCGCGCAGGCGTCGTCGCGGGCGGCAGTCCGCTCAGGCCAGCAGGCCGCCCAGCCACTGCGTCGCCGCGGTCGCGAGCGTGCCGCTGAGGATGCCGAACACCACGATCGCGACGATGCCGGCCACCCAGCACAGCAGCATCAGTCCGCCGTCGCGTTCGAGCAGGGCGAAGGCGTAGACCAGCATCAGCGCGCCGAACAGGTAGTTGGTGAACGGGATCGGCAGCGCCAGCAGGATCCCCAGCAGCACCAGCAGCAGGCCGGTGAACATGGCCGCGGCGCGATGCTCGATCAACATGGTCAGGCGCGGCCTGACCACGCGCTCCAGGCGGGTCAGCCAGGGATCGACCGCGCGCTGGAACGCCTGCAGGCTGGACCGGCGCGGCCCGCGCCTGGCGACGAAGCGCGGCAGCCACAGCCTGCGCATGCCGACCAGCAGGTGCACGCCGACCAGGACCGTGGCCGGCCCGCTGATCGCGCCGCCGACCCCCGGGATCGGGATGAAGGCGGGCAGGGTGGACACGAACAGCAGCATGCCGAACACCTGCCGGCTGAGCCCGGCCAGGATGTCCTCCAGCCGCAGGTGGTCCCCGCTGTCGCCCCGCGCGAGCGCGTCGAGCAGTTCGCGGGTGCCCAGGACCGCGGCCTGCGCGCGGCTGGTGCCGTGCGCGTCAGTGTCCGCCATCGCCCGCATCCACACGCTGCACCAGCAGCTTGTCGATCCGGGGGCCATCGAGGTCGACCACCTCGATGCGCCAGCCGCTCCATTGGAAGTGCTCGCCGACGTTGGGAATGCGCCCGAAGTGCGCGATCACCATGCCTGCGGCCGTGTGGTAGTCGTGCTCCTCTTCGCCCGGCAGGGTGCCGCTGCCGAACAGCTCGCGCACCGTCTCCACCGAGGCGGTCCCGTCGACCAGCAGCGATCCGTCCTCGCGGGCGACCACCTGCGACACCGCATCCGGGCCCTCGCCGGTCTGGGTGCGGCCGATGACCGCCTCGAGCACGTCGTTGACCGTGACCAGGCCGGCCACGTCGCCGTACTCGTCGACCACCAGCGCCAGCGAATACTGCTCCTCGCGCAGGATCTCGAGCAGCTTCAGCGCCGGAGTCGACTCGGACACGAACAGCGGCTCGCGCAGGTACTTGAACAGGTCGAACTCCGGCTCCTCGAGCCGGTCGATCAGCGACTTGATCTCGAGGATGCCGACCACGTCGGCGTCGTTGCCGCGGTAGACCGGGTAGCGCGAGAACGGGGTGGCGCGCATCAGCGCCAGGTTCTCCTCGAAACCCTCGGCCGCGTCCAGCCAGGCGATGCGGGTGCGCGGCGTCATCAGGCTGGCCGCGCTGCGGTCGCCCAGGCGCAGCACGCGGTTCATCATGTTGCGCTCGTCGGCGTCGATCACGCCCTGCTCGTGGCTCTCGCTCACCAGCAGGCGGATCTCCTCTTCGGTAACCTGCGCGGCCTCGGTCTGGTGCAGCCGCAGCAGGCGCAGGATGGCGCCCACCGACGCGCCCAGCAGGCGCACCGCCGGCGCCGCCAGGCGCGAGAGCCAGTGCATCGGCAGCGCCACCAGCGCGGCCAGGCGCTCGGGCGCCAGCAGGGCCAGGCGCTTGGGCACCAGTTCGCCCAGCACGATGCTCAGGTAGGTGATCAGGCCGACGGCCAGGACCGTGCCGGTCACGGCGGCGTAGCTGCCCTCGAAGAAGGGCATCTTCGCGCCCATCGACGGGAAGGTGGCCAGCAGCCGGGTGCCGATCCGGGCGCCGATGGCGTCGCCGCCGAACATGCCGGTGAGGATGCCGATCAGGGTGATGCCCACCTGCACGGTGGACAGGAAACGCTCGGGATGCTCGGCCAGCTCCAGCGCCTTGCGCGCCCCGCGGTGCTCGGCCATCTGCCGCAGCCGCCCCTTGCGCGAGGTGACGACCGACATCTCCGACAGCGCGAAGAAGGCGTTGCATCCGATCAGCAGCAGGACGATCGCCAGTTCAAGCATCGCGCACCTGCCTGGCCGGGTGCGGAGCGTGCGCCGGACCCCGGGCCGCGTGGGCGGTCAGGGCGGGATCCGTGCGGGGGATGCGGTCGGGACTGGGCCGGCGGGAGGGCGGAGGAGGGTCGTCGTCCATGGAGCGGCGGCGCGGCACTTGGGCGCGGCAGCGCATCATAACACCCGGTCCGGGCGGTCCTTTCTCACGGTTTCGACGCCGGTGATGGCGACGCAGGGGGGCGACCGGTCATAATTCCGCCCCGAAAGGCCGTCCACTCCCCGGCGGCGGGATCCATCGCGATGTTCTCCTTGCAAACCATGTTCGGGCAGGGCAACCAGTTCTACACGCTGCTCGAGGACGCCGCCGTGGCGGCCCACGACGCGGCCAAGGCCCTGCACGCCATGCTCCGGGAGGCCGACCGCCAGCCCGCCCTGGACGCCTTCAAGCTGGCCCGCCTGCGCGAGCGCGAGGCCTCGGACAAGATCAGCCAGGCGCTGGTGGACAGTTTCATCACCCCGATCGAGCGCGAGGACATCGAGGCGCTGGGCTCGGCGCTGTACAAGATCCCCAAGCAGATCGAGAAGTTCGCCGACCGCTACTCGCTGGCGACCCAGCACCTGGAGCACATCGACTTCGCGCCGCGCGCGGCGATGCTCGAGCAGGCCGCCGGGGTGGTGGTGGAGATGGTCAAGGCGCTGCGCGCGATGAAGCTCGAGCCGATGAAGGCGCTCAACGACCGCCTGCGCGCCTTGGAGAACGAGGCCGACCGGCTGATGCTCGAGCTCTACCGCGACATCTACTCGGGCAAGCTCGACCCGCTGCAGATGTTCCTGCTCAAGGAGTTCTTCGAGATCCTCGAGAAGGCGATCGACCGCTGCCGCGAAGCCGGCGTGGTCGCCTACGAAATCGTGCTCAAGAACTCCTGACCGGGCCGCCACGATGCTGACCCTGGTCATGGTGGTGGTGATCACCGCGCTGGTGTTCGAATACATCAACGGGTTCCACGACACCGCCAATTCGATCGCCACCGTGGTCGCCACCAAGGTGCTTTCGCCGATGCAGGCGGTGGGCCTGGCCGCCTCGATGAACCTGATCGGCGCGCTGGCCGGCACCGCGGTGGCCAAGACGATCTCGTCCGGACTGATCGACGCGGGCGTGATCGAGGTCGGCTCGCAGCTGATCCTGTGCGCGCTGCTGGGTGGCATCACCTGGAACCTGATCACCTGGTGGTTCGGCCTGCCGTCCTCGTCCTCGCACGCCCTGATCGGCGGCCTGATCGGCGCCGCGCTGGCGGCGGCCTACAACAACGTCGACGTGGTGATCTGGTCCGAGCCGGCCGAGCCGGTCTACCGCAGCGCCGGCGTGCTGTGGAAGGTGATCGTGCCGATGGTGTCCTCGCCGGTGCTGGGCTTCGCGGCCGGTTTCCTGATGATGGGCGTGCTGTTCTTCGTCATCTCGATGATGGCGCGCAGCGGCGGCATCCTGGCGCGCATCGCCCGGCCGCGCTGGGTCAACGGCTTCTTCGGCAAGGCGCAGATCGTCAGCGCCGCGGGCATGGGCTTCGCCCACGGCATGAACGACGCGCAGAAGACCATGGGCATCGTCGCGCTGACCCTGGTCAGTGCGCAGGCCGCGGGCACGCTCGACGTGCTGCCTGGCTGGCTGGCGTTCCTGCATCCGTCCGACGAGGCGCTGGCCAACGGCGACATCGACACCTGGATCAAGATCACCTGCGCCGTGGTGATGGCGGCCGGTACCGCCGCCGGCGGCTGGCGCATCATCAAGACGCTCGGCCACAAGCTGGTCAAGCTGCATCCGATCCACGGCTTCGCGGCCGAGACCAGCGCCGCATCGGTGATCCTGGCCGCGTCTTCGCTGGGCATCCCGGTGTCGACCACGCACAACATCTCGTCCGCGATCATGGGCGTGGGCACGGCCAAGCGCCTGAACGCGATCAAGTGGGGCGTGGTCCACAAGATGATCTGGGCCTGGATCCTGACCATCCCGATGTCGGGCGGGATCGCCTACCTGCTGTTCCGCCTGATGCAGAGCAGGGGCTGGGCCTGATCATCGGCGCGGGCGGGCCACGGCGCCGTCCGCGCGTGCCGTCCGGTGGCGGGGACGCCGCCCGGCTGGTGCCCGCCGCCGGTCTTACAGCAGGTCGCCCTCTGCCGAGAGCGCCCGCTCCAGGCGGTCGCCCATGCCCCCCACCTCCAGCACCACGCGCCCGATCTCGGCGGCGCTGCGGCCGTCGTAGGGACGGTTCTCGCACAACTGCAGGTAGGGCACGCCATCGAGTTCGCCGATGGCGAGGTAGCCCACGCGCGTGCTCCAGTTGAACGCCAGCGCGCGGCGCGCGTCGATGCCCGTGATCGGCGCGATCACCGTGCTCACGCGCAGGTAGTTGCGGCCGTCGTCGTCCTGCAGCTCCGCCAGGAAGATCGCCTGGTGGCGGCGCCCGCCGTCCAGCGAGAGCTCCACGCAGATCACGTAGGGCTCCTGCATGGTGACCCGGAAATCGCCGCCGAGCAGGTGGCGGCGGATCTGTTCGAAGTTCTGCATGGTGCTGCGGGCTCGCACGTCGGGACCCGGATATCCTAGTCGCCGATGGACGCCGTGTCTGCCGATCCGATCGCCGAGCGCATCCTGGCCGCGATCCGCGCCGTGCCGCGCGGCGCGGTCGCCGGCTATGGCCAGATCGCGCGCCGTGCAGGTCTGCCGGGGCGGGCGCGCCTGGTGGCGCGGCTGCTCTCGGGCAACGACGATCCCACGCTGCCCTGGCACCGGATCCTGCGCAGCGACGGCAGGATCGCCTTGCCGGCCGGCTCGCGCGGATTCCGCGAGCAGGTGCGGCGGCTGCGCGCCGAGGGCGTGGTCGTCGACAAGGGGCGCGTGCGCATGCCGGCCACGGACGGCGACCTCGATGCGGCGCTGTGGGGGCCGGCGCGCGACTGATCGCGCGACGGGAGCGGGAAAGACCATCCCGCGGCGTCGACCGGCCGCCACGGCATCCCCCGTTATCATGGGCGCCAGTGCAGGAGCGCCGATGTTCACCAACCTTCCCCCCGTTACCAAGGCCTTGCTGATCGCCAACTGCGCGGTGTTCGCCCTGCAGCTGATGCTGGGCGGCGCGCTCGACCCGCTGATGCTGTGGCCGTGGCTGCCGCCGGAGGTCGCCGGGTATGCGCCGCAGTCGTTCATGCCATGGCAGCTGCTCACCCACGGCTTCATGCACAGCCCGAGCAACATCGCCCACCTGCTGTTCAACATGCTGGCGCTGCTGATGTTCGGCGCGCAGCTCGAGTACGCGTGGGGACAGCGGCGCTTCCTGACCTACTTCCTGGTGTGCGTGGTCGGTGCCGGCCTGTGCCAGCTGCTGGTGGTGTCCTGGAGCCTGCGCAACGGCGGCGGCTACTTCCCGACCGTGGGGGCCTCGGGCGGCGTGTTCGGCCTGCTGCTGGCCTACGGGATGCTGTTCCCCAACCAGCGGGTGATGCTGCTGATCCCGCCGGTGCCGATGAAGGCGCGCACCCTGGTGATCGTCTACGGGGTGGTCGAGCTGGTGCTGGGCGTCACCGGCACGCAGTCGGGCGTGGCCCACTTCGCCCACCTGGGCGGCATGCTGTTCGGCTGGCTGCTGATCCGGCACTGGCGCGGGCAGCCCCCGTTCGGCGGCCGCCGCATCCGCCGCGTGGTCTAGGCAATCCCCGGCGGCCGGATGGGGGCCCGGCCGCCGTCGCGCGATCCGGCGCTCAGCGCCAGATCGACACCTGCTCGTCGGCCTTGCGCATCATCGCGTTGCCGGCCTTGCAGCCGAAGGTTTCGATGAAGGCCGGGTGGTTGACCAGGGGGCCGTTGGCACGCCACTGGCCCGGCGCATGCGCGAGCGTGGACGCGTTGCGGGTGGCCGTTTCCGGCGCAAGCTGTTCGCGCCACAGGCCTGCCCAGGCGCGGAAAAACGACTCCTTCGCAGCCTTGTCCGGCGGCGGCTGCATGGCCGACAGCGCATCGAACGCCAGCTCCACCGCGGCCAGGTCCGCCACGTTCTGCTCGCGGGTCAGCGCGGCGTCCACCCGCAGCCCTTCCGTGGCGGGATAGGCGTAGGCACCGTACTGCGTGGCCAGCTGGTCGGCGCGGCCGGCGAAGGCGGCCTCGTCGGCGGGCGTCCACCA
>JAEXTE010000385.1 GCA_023453655.1 Pseudomonadota bacterium | reverse complement strand
CCGCGGCCGACCGCCGCAGCCGCGAGATCCTCGCCCAGATGAAGACCGACGAAGCGCGGCATGCGCTCGAGGCCGAGATGGCGGGCGCGCGGATCCTGCCGCCGCCGATCCCGACCCTGATGGCGGCTGCCTCGAAGCTGATGAAGACGGTGGCCTACCGGCTCTAGCCGGCGGCACGCCGGTATACGGGAAAGGCCCCGCGTTGCGGGGCCTTCCTGCATCGGCATCTGCCGCTTCCGCTGCCGCCAGCGATGCTCAGTCGAGCAGGTTGCGGCCGTGGTAGAGCTCCTCGATCTCGCGCTTGAGCCGCGCCTCGATCTTCATCCGCTCCTTGAACGAGAGGTTGCGCGCCTTCTCCTCGAACAGGTACTGGTCGAGGTCGAAGTCCTTCAGGTGCATCTTCGTGTGGAAGATGTTTTCCTGGTAGACGTTGACGTCGAGCATCTCGTAGCGCGAGCGGATGTTCTTGGCTAGGTAGTCCTGGATCGAGTTGATCTTGTGGTCGATGAAGTGCTTCTTGCCCTTGATGTCGCGGGTGAAGCCGCGCACGCGGTAGTCCATCACCACGATGTCGGACTCGAGGCTCTCGATCAGGTAGTTCAGCGCCTTCAGCGGCGAGATCACGCCACAGGTCGACACGTCGATGTCGGCGCGGAAGGTCGCGATGCCGTTGTCCGGATGGGTTTCCGGATAGGTGTGCACCGTGATGTGGGACTTGTCCAGGTGCGCGACCACGGCGTCGGAGATCACGTCCCGGCCGGCGTCCTTCTTGTCGATCACCGGCTCCTCGGAAATGAGGATGGTCACCGACGCGCCCTGCGGATCGTAGTCCTGGCGGGCGATGTTGAGGATGTTGGCGCCGATGATCTCGGCCACATCCGTCAGGATCTGGGTCAGCCGGTCCGCATCGTACTGTTCGTCGATGTACTCGATATAGCGGCGGCGCTCGTCCTCCGACGCCGCGTAGCACACGTCATAGATGTTGAAGGACAGAGACTTGGTGAGGTTGTTGAAGCCCTGGAGCTTCAGGCGAGGCAGTGGTTTGACCACGTCGGACGGTCCCCGGTCGGGCGGACGAAGGGCGGAATTATGGGGCAAAGCGGGTGATCGTGGGGGCAAGGCGTTTGCTCGCCGGGCACGGACGGCCTAATCTCGGCGCTTCCCCCGTTCCCCCCTGCATGAACCCAAGCCCTGTGGCCCTCATCAGCAGCTATCGCCGCCCCGCCCACCCGATGGCGCCGTCCCCCGCGACCATCGAACGCTTCCTCGCCCATTGCCACCGGAGGCGCTATCCGCCGCGGACGGAGGTGTTCCGGCCGGGCGATCCGGCCGGGACGCTCTATTACGTCATCAGCGGCTCGGTCAGCATCATCACCGAGGAGGACGACGGCCGGGAGCTGGTGCTCGGTTACTTCGGCAACGGTGAATTCGTGGGCGAAATGGGCCTGTTCATCGAAACCGACGTACGCGAGGTGATCCTGCGCACCCGCGTGCCGACCGAACTGGCCGAGATCAGCTACGAGCGGCTGTACCAGCTGTTCGACGGCACCCTGGCCAACGACGCCACCTCGATCATGTACGCGATCGGGGCCCAGCTCTCGCGCCGGCTGCTGGACACCAGCCGCAAGGCCGGGCGGCTGGCCTTCCTCGACGTCACCGACCGCATCACCCGCACCCTGCACGACCTGACCCGCGAGCCGGAGGCCATGAGCCACCCCGAGGGCACCCAGCTGCGCGTGTCCCGGCAGGAGCTGGCGCGCCTGGTCGGCTGCTCGCGCGAGATGGCCGGACGGGTGCTCAAGAAGCTGCAGGCGGACGGCAAGCTGCACGCCCGCGGCAAGACCATCGTCCTCTACGGCACCCGATGAGCGGCGGCCCGTTCGCGCTCCGGGGCGACCTGCCGGACGCCGACCTGCGCAGCGCGGACCTGATCGACGCCGACGACGTCGCCGCCCTGCTGTGCGAGCTGGGCTATCCCTGCGACACCGACGATGCGCTGCGCCGGATCCGCGCGATCCTGGACAACGACCGGCAGGCGCTGGTGGTCGCGCGCGTGGACGGGGCCGTGGCCGGCCTGGTCGCGCTCGACTTCATGTACTACCTGCCGCTGGACACCATCACCTGCCGGATCACGGCCCTGGTGGTGAGCGCCACCGCACGCGGCCAGGGCCTCGGCCGCCAGCTGCTGCGCGAGGCCGAGCGCCGCGCCCGTCGCGGCGGCGCGGCGCGGCTGGAGCTCACCAGCGGCTCACAGCGCACCGAGGCGCACGCCTTCTACCGCGCCTGCGGCTTCAGCGACGGCACCGTCCGCTTCGTCAAGCGCCTGGGCGACGCCTGACCGCCGTCATGCGGCGGTGGCCACCGGCTCGCCGCCGCGATCGCGGCAGCCCCAGTTGAGGATCGGAGTCCCTGGCGCCAGCCGCTGCCGGAACATCGCCTCGCTGCCGCGCTTGGGATTGACCACCACCGGCGACTTCGCCGCCAGCAGCAGCGGCAGGTCGGCGCTGGAGTCCGAATAGGCGATGTCGATCTCGCCCAGGCCCTGCTCGCGCAGCATCCGCATCTTCTCCTCGGCATGGCAGTGGCGGACCGCCACGATCGCACCCAGGCGCGGACCGACCCGGGTGCCGATCACCGGCACCGCTTCGTGGGCGACGAAGGCCAGGATCGCGCGCGCCAGCTCCGGCGGCGCGCCGGTGGCGATCACCACGCGGTCGCCGGCCTCGCGATGCCGGTGCAGCACCGCCAGCGCCACCGGCAGCAGGCGCTGGCGGATCTGCGCCTCGTGTCCGGCCACGTACTGGTCGATGGCGCGGTCCAGCGTGCGCGGCCCGGGCATGCCGACCGTGCCGATCCAGACGTAACCCGAAATGCCGTAGCGGCGCGTGGGCAGCCAGGCCACCATCGGCCCCAGCACCGGCGTCGCCAGCAGCGCCAGCGCGGTGCGCCACCAGCTGCGGCGGATCAGCCAGGCGAACAGGTGGCTGCCCGAATCGCCGTCGTAAAGCGTGTGGTCGAAGTCGAAGACGACCAGCGGCCGCACGGGATCGGGCGCCGCGCTCATGCCGGAAAGAACAGGCCGCGCAGCGCCAGGCCCGGATCGGGCGCGCGCATGAAGGCCTCGCCCACCAGGAAAGCCTCCACGCCCGCGGCGCGCATGCGCGCGACGTCGGCGGCGGTGTGGATGCCGCTCTCGGTGACCAGGCGCCGGTCGCGCGGCACCGCGTCACGGAGCGACAGGGTGTTCTCGAGCGAGACCTCGAACGTGCGCAGGCTGCGGTTGTTGATGCCCAGCAGCGGCGCCGGCACCTGGATGGCACGCTCGAGTTCGTCGATGTCGTGCACCTCCACCAGCACGTCGAGGCCGACCGCCATCGCCGTGCCGCACAGCTCGGCCAGCTGGCCGTCGGAGAGCGCGGCCACGATCAGCAGGATGCAGTCGGCGCCCAGCGCGCGCGCCTCGTACACCTGGTAGGGATCGATGGTGAAGTCCTTGCGCAGCACCGGCAGCGCGCAGGCGGCGCGGGCCTCCTGCAGGTAGGCGTCGGCGCCCTGGAAGAAGTCCACGTCGGTCAGCACCGACAGGCAGGCCGCGCCGCCGGCCTCGTAGCTGCGTGCGATCTGCGCGGGCTGGAAGTCGGGGCGGATCACGCCCTTGGACGGACTGGCCTTCTTGACCTCGGCGATCACGGCTGGCGCGCCGGCGGCGATCTTCGCCTCGACGGCGCCGGCAAATCCGCGCGCGGGCGGCATGTCCGCGGCCAGGGCACGCACCTGCGCCAGCGGGCGGGCCGCGGCGCGCGCAGCGACCTCCTCGGCCTTGCGTACCAGGATCTTCTGCAGGATGTCGTCGCGGCGCGGGAGCGCCGGGCGCAACAGGTGGTTCAAGACGTGGTTCCTCGTGTTCGCCGGCCGGGCCGGCTCGCACCGGCCGCCCAGCAGCAGGGACACATGATCGCAGGATCGCGCCACCGGGCGCGAATCCGCGGTGGTTCAGCGGGCCGGACCGGCCTCGCCGCCGTCGCGGTCCCAGCCGTAGGCGCGCTCCACGCGCGCCACCCGCAGCTCGAAGTGCCGGTACCACTCGGCACGTCCGCGCTCGCGGGCCGCGGCGTGCTCGGCATGCCGGCGCCAGGCCAGGATCGCCTCCTCGCTCTCCCAGTAGGCCACGGTGATGCCGAAGCCGTCGGCGCCGCGCGTGGATTCGACGCCCAGGAAGCCCGGCTGCCGGCGCGCCAGTTCCACCATCCGTTCGGCGGTTTCGCCGTAGCCGTTGTCGACGCCGGTGCGCCGGGCGCTGAAGATCACCGCGTAGTACGGCGGCGGCGGCAGTCGGGCGAACATGGACTCCATCGCGGTCTCCTGGCTGCTGCGCGGAGGATGCTCCGCGCGTGGACCTCAGGCCGTGGCGTCGGCCAGCCTCCGGGTGGCGGCGACGAAGGCCTCGAGCTTGCGCAAGGCCGCGCCGGAGGCGATCGCCGCGCGCGCCGCCCCGATGCCGTCGGCGATCGACTCCGCCACGCCGGCCACGTACAGCGCCGCGCCGGCATTGAGCGCCACAATCTCCAGCGGCAGCCCGGCTTCGCCGCGCAGCGCGCCGAGCAGCATCCGCTTCGACTCGGCGGCGTCGGCCACGCGCAGGTTGCGGCTGGCCGCCATCGAGATGCCGAAATCCTCCGGATGGATCTCGTACTCGCGCACCACGCCGTCGCGCAGCTCGCCCACCAGGGTGCCGGCGCCCAGCGAGATCTCGTCCATGCCGTCGCGGCCCCACACCACCAGCGCGCGCGCGGTGCCCAGCTCCTTCAGCACGCGCACCTGGATGCCGACCAGGTCGGGGTGGAACACGCCCATCAGCACGCTGGGCGCGCCGGCGGGATTGGTGAGCGGGCCGAGGATGTTGAAGATCGTGCGCACGCCCATCTCGCGCCGCACCGGCGCGACCGCCTTCATCGCCGGGTGGTGGACGGGCGCGAACATGAAGCCGGCGCCGACTTCGTCGATGCAGCGCGCCACCTGCTCCGGCTGCAGTTCGATCGCCGCGCCCAGCGCCTCCAGCGCGTCGGCGCTGCCGGATTTCGAGGACACGCTGCGGTTGCCGTGCTTGGCCACGCGCGCGCCCGCGGCGGCGGCCACGAACATGCTGGCGGTGGAGATGTTGAAGGTATGCGAGCCGTCGCCGCCGGTGCCGACGATGTCGACCAGGCGGCTGCGGTCGGGCACCTCGACCGCGCGCGAGAGCTCGCGCATCACCTTGGCGGCCGCGGCGATCTCGTCCACCGTCTCCTTCTTCACCCGCAGGCCGGTGAGGATGGCGGCCGTCATCACCGGCGAGACGTCGCCGCGCATGATCTGGCGCATCAGGTCGATCATCTCGTCGTGGAAGATCTCGCGGTGCTCGATCGTGCGCTGCAGGGCTTCCTGGGGGGTGATGGTCATGCGGGCGGATCCGTGTTCGTCGTGGCGGGAGCGCGGGCCTCAGCGCTCGAGGAAGTTCTTGAGCAGGGCGTGGCCGTGCTCGGTGAGGATCGATTCGGGGTGGAATTGCACGCCCTCGACCGGGTGCTCGCGGTGGCGCAGGCCCATGATCTCCTCGACCGTGCCGTCCTCGTGTTCGGTCCAGGCGGTGACCTCGAGGCAGGGGGGCAGCGAATCGCGCTCGACCACCAGCGAGTGGTAGCGCGTGGCCTCGTAGCCGTCGGGCAGGCGGGCGAACACGCCCTTGCCCGCGTGGCGGATCGGGGACGTCTTGCCGTGCATGATCCGGCCCGCGCGCACCACCTTCCCGCCATAGGCCTGGCCGATGCTCTGGTGGCCGAGGCAGACGCCGAGGATCGGAATACGCGGACCCAGCGCCTCGATCACGCCGACCGACACGCCCGCCTCGTTGGGCGTGCAGGGACCGGGCGAAATCACGATGCGTTCCGGCGCCAGCGCATCGATCTGCGCCACGCTCAGCTCGTCGTTGCGCACCACCTTCACCTCCGCCCCCAGCGCCTGCAGGTACTGGACGAGGTTCCAGGTGAAGCTGTCGTAGTTGTCGATCATCAACAGCATGGGTCACTCCGCCAGCAGGAAGATGGCGTAAAGATGTTCGGCGAGGTTGATGGTGCCGACCTCGATGGATTCGGGCGTGATCCGGCTGCCGGTCACGGTGATGCTGTCCATTGCCGACGGATCGTCGAAGACGACCGGTGGTTCGGCGGGGTCCGCAGGCACGCCCGCGACACGCCGATCCGCGCTGGGCCAGTGCCCGGCCTGGATGCCGTAGGCGAAGCTCGGCGCCACGTCGGAGACGCTGTACAGGCTGCGGATCCGGGTGCCGTAGCTCTTCGCCAGCAGTTCGCCGGTCTCCCGGGTCTGCCGCATCGCCTCGGCCTTGAGTTCGGCGCGCAGGGCGTCCGCACCCGAGTACGCCGGCACGATGCCGTCGAGCTGCACCGCTTCGCCCGCCGGCAGCTCGGCCAGGAACAGGCGCGTGCTGTCGGCATCGGGGAAGGTCACGCGCAACTGCCGCGAGGCACGCGTGCCCTTGAACACCTGCTTGTCGTCTTCGTACTCGTGGTGCGGCCCGAGCGAGAACACGGTCGCGTCGACCGAGCCTGCGATCGCCCGACTGCCCTTGAGCGAGGCCACGAGCCGGGCGAGATTGGCCTGCACCTGCTCGCGCGCAAGCTCCGGGCGCATGTCGGTCGCCGAAAGCGTGATCGTCACGGTGAAGCGGTCCGGCACCACGTCGCGGTTGGCCGAACCCTTGACCAGCAGGTGCGGCAGCGACGGGAGCGCATTGACCTGCGCCATCACGGGCACCGCCCACAGCAGTGCGGACAGCAATACGAACATCCTGATTCGCATCATGAGCCTCCTTGAGACTTGGGCACGCCAGCCGCGACGGAGCGCATGGCCTACAGCCCCTTCGCCGCCTGCGCCACCGCGCGGAACAGCGCGCGGCCCTTGTTCATGGTCTCGTCCCACTCCTTCGCGGGATCGGAGTCGAACACGATGCCGGCGCCGGCCTGCACGTGCAGGCGGCCGTCCTGGATCACGGCGGTGCGGATCGCGATCGCGGTGTCGGCGTCGCCATGCCAGCTGATGTAGCCGATGGCGCCGGCGTAGACGTTGCGCTTGATCGGCTCCAGCTCGCGGATGATCTCCAGCGCGCGGATCTTCGGCGCGCCGCTGACCGTGCCTGCCGGAAAGGTGGCGCGCAGCACGTCGGCATAGCTCAGCCCCGGCTTCAGCCGCCCGGTGACTTCGCTGACGATGTGCATCACATGGCTGTAGCGCTCGATCACGAAGCGCTCGCCGACCTCGACGCTGCCCGGCTCGGACACATGGCCGACGTCGTTGCGGCCGAGGTCGATCAGCATCAGGTGCTCGGCGCGCTCCTTGGGGTCGGCCAGCAGCTCGGCTTCCAGCGCCAGGTCTTCGTCGTGCGTGGCGCCGCGCGGACGGGTGCCGGCGATCGGGCGCACGGTGACCTCGCCGTCCTGCAGACGCACCAGGATCTCCGGCGAGGAACCCACCACCTGGGTGCCGCCGACATCGAGGAAATACATGTAGGGCGAGGGATTCATCGCCCGCAGCGCGCGGTACACGTCCACCGGGCGCGCGTCGAACGGCACGCTCATGCGCTGCGAGAGCACGACCTGGAAGGCGTCGCCCGCGGCGATGTATTCCTGCGCCTTCGCCACCGCGGCGACGAAGCCCTCGCGGGTGAAGCCGGACTCGAAATGCGCCTCGTCCAGCGCTTCGGGCCGCAGCGTTTCCGGATAACCCGCGCCGCCGTGGCGCAGGCGGTGCGCGAGCGCGTCGAGGCGGCGATTGGCGCGCGCCCAGGCCTGCGGCTCGCGCGGATCGGCGTGCACGATCAGGTAGAGCCGGCCCTTGAGGTTGTCGAACACCGCGACTTCCTCGCTGAGCATCAGCAGGATGTCGGGCGTGCCGAGCTCGTCGCGGTTGCCGCCCTCGCGCAGGCGCGTTTCGATGTATTCGATGCACTCGAAGCCGAACCAGCCGACCAGGCCGCCGGTGAACACCGGCAGGCCCTGCAGGCGCGGCACCGAATGCTCGGCGCGCAGGCGCTCGACCTCGGCGAACGGATCGGCGATCCCGCGCGTTTCCACCACCTCGCCATGCTCGCTGACCGAGAGCGTGTGGCCGCGGAAGGCGTACACGCGCGTGGCCGGCAGGCCGATGATCGAGTAACGGCCGAAGCGCTCGCCGCCCTCGACCGATTCGAACAGGTAGGTATGGGGCCCGTCGGCAAGCTTCAGGTAGACCGACAGCGGCGTATCGAGGTCGGACAGGACCTCGCGGACAACGGGGATGCGGGTATGGCCTTCAGCGGCCGACTGGCGGAATTCGTCTTGCGAGGTCACGCGGCATTTCCTCGGTGTGCATGCGGGCGGTTGCGACGGCGGCTGCAGGCCACCATCGCCAGCCTTCGCCGGCAGCAAGGAAATGCGGGAATGCGGACGCGCCCATGGGCCTAATGTAGCGGCTTTGCCGCTAGGGCGCGAGACGTGGTTGCGACAGCAACGGACAGTCGGCAGGCAGGTGCATGTCGAGCCGGCCGGGGACGCAGTCGATGCGGAAGGCGGTCGCCGCCAGCGGCTCGCCGTCGAGATTGAGCGCCATCGGCGCCGCCGCCTCGATCTCGACCCAGGGCAGGCGCGCCCGGCGCGCGACGCGGTCGAGTGCGGCGACCTTGCCGTCCTTGACCACGGTGCCGAGCGTGGCGGCCACCTCGCCCGAGAGCTCGGGCACGATGCTGAGGTCGAGCAGGCCGTCGTCGGCGATCGCGTCCGGGCACAGCAGCTGGCCGCCCCCGGCCTGGCGGCCGTTGCCGATGCCCAGCGCGATGAAGTCGCCCTCCCAGTCGAAGTCCGGACCCCGCACGCGTGCGCGGATCGGCTCGATCCGGCCGAGTTTCGCCAGCCCCGTCAGTACGTAGGCCAGGCCGCCGAGCAGCTTCTTCATGCCCTCGGGCGTTTCCACGGTGACCTGGGTACCGAAGCCGCCGCTGGCGAGGTTGGCGACCCAGTGGCTCCCGCCGCCCGCCTCGACGCGCAGCAGGTCCAGCGCGCGCGGCGGGACGGCCGCGACCAGGTCGAGTGCCGCCAGCGGATCGTCCGGAATGCCGGCCGCGGTGGAGAAGTCGTTGGCGGTCCCCATCGGCACCAGGCCGAGCGAGGGGCGGTTGCCTGCGGGAAGCTCGCGACGGGCGAGCGCGGTCGCGACCTCGCTCAGGGTGCCGTCTCCACCCGCCGCGATGAGCACGCCGACGCCGTCGTCCAGCGCCTCGGCCACGATGCGGTCGGCGTCACCGGCCTCCCAGGTCACGCGCACGTCGAGGCGCTGGCCGCGCTGGCGCAGCGCCTGCACCGCCTCGCGCAGGGGTTCGTCGCCGGCGGACTTGCCGTTGAGGATGAGGCGCCAGTGGGCTGGGGGCATCGGACGGGTTCTCGCGCAGGGAAGCCGCGCAGGCTGCGGATGATCGGTGCGGGCCGTGGAGGGAGGCGTGAATGGACCGGGGCGCGGACGGCAGGTCCCGCTGTCACAGCCCGGTCACGCGCGGGCCGCAGGATGCGAGGCCATGGCAGGGAGGACGGGCGGGGGCAGGATGGCCCCCATGGCGGGGCGGCGGACCGGCCGCCACGAGGCGGGTCCGTCGCCGGATGGCGGCGTCAGGCCAGGGGGGCGTCCGAGAGGACCACGCCGTCTTCATCCGCGGACAGCCACTGGCCCGGCGCGATCACCAGGCCGCCGAAGGCGACCGGCACGTCGCGCAGGCCCTGGCCGAGCTTGTCGGTCTTCATCGGGCAGGTGCCCAGCGCCTTGACCCCGAGGTCCAGCGTCGCGATCGCGGCGCTGTCGCGGATCGCGCCATGCACCAGCACCCCGGTCCAGCCGTTCGCGGCCGCTTTCCCGGCCAGCATGTCGCCCAGCATCGCGCGACCCAGCGAGCCGCCGCCGTCGATCACCAGCACGCGGCCCTCGCCGGGCTCGGCCACCGCCACGCGCACCAGCGAGTTGTCCTCCAGCGCCTTGACCGTGCTCACGATGCCGGAGAAGGCGAGCCGCCCGCCGTAGTCGCGCAGCGGCAGCGCCAGCACCCGGACGCGGTCCTCGAACCGGTCGCAGAGGTCGCAGGTGTTCATGGGCGCGCCTTCGCGATCTCGTCGCGCATCTGCGCGACCACCGCCGCGTAGTCGGGCTTGCCGAAGATGGCGCTGCCGGCGACGAAGGTGTCGGCGCCGGCCGCGGCGATCTCGCGGATGTTGTCCGGCTTCACCCCGCCGTCGATCTCCAGCCGGATCGGCTTGCCGGTGGCGTCGATGCGCTCGCGCACGCGGCGCAGCTTGTCCAGCGCGGACGGGATGAAGGCCTGGCCGCCGAAGCCGGGGTTGACCGACATCAGCAGCACCAGGTCGAGTTCCTCGAGCACGTAGTCCAGCACGTCCACCGGCGTGGCCGGGTTGAGCACCAGGCCGGCCTGGCAGCCCTCGGCCTTGATCAGCTGGATGGTGCGGTGCTCGTGTTTCGATGCTTCCGGGTGGAAGCTGATCAGGCTGGCGCCCGCCCTGGCGAAGTCCGGGACGATGCGGTCCACCGGCTCGACCATCAGGTGCACGTCGATCGGCGCGGTCACGCCGTGCTTGCGCAGCGCCTCGCACACCAGCGGCCCGATGGTGAGGTTGGGCACGTAATGGTTGTCCATCACGTCGAAATGCACCCAGTCCGCGCCGGCGGCGAGCACCGCATCGACCTCTTCGCCGAGGCGGGCGAAGTTGGCCGAGAGGATGGACGGGGCGATGACCGGAGACTGCATGGGATAGTCCTGCTGTCGGCCGGAGCCTGCCCGCCGGCCGGATCGGGATGGGCTCAGCGCCGGCGGCGCCGCTGGCGGATGCGGTCGTAGGCGGCGTTGATCTCGCGCGAGCGGCGCTCGGCCTGCTCGCGCAGTTCAGGCGCCGCGCCGGCGAGCTTGTCGGGGTGGTACTGCGACATCAGCCGCCGGTAGGCCTGGTCGATCTCCTCGTCGCTGGCGTCCTGGTCCAGGCCCAGCGCGCGGTAGGCGGCCCCGCCACGGCGCCCGCCGATCCAGCCCGAGTCGAAGGCATGGCCGATCAGCAGCCCGATCAGCCCGCCCCCGGGGTGGCGCAGCAGCAGCCAGCCGGCGATGAAGCCGAGCAGTTTTCCGTACCAGCGGTTCATGCCCGCCAGTGTACCGCCCGGGAGTACACCGCCGGGGAATTGGCACTACACTTGCCGGCCCGCCCGAAGGCCACACCTCCTTGGCGACGACCCTGCTGCAAAGCGAACTGCCCGGCCTGACCCTCCGCCACCGCGGCAAGGTGCGCGACGTCTTCGACCTGTCCGACGACCGGCTGCTGATCGTGGCCACCGACCGCCTCAGCGCGTTCGACGTGGTCCTGCCCGACCCGATCCCCGGCAAGGGCGAGATGCTCTGCCAGATCAGCAATTTCTGGTTCGAGCAGACCGCCGGCCTGGTGCCCAACCACCTCACCGGCATCGACGTGGCCTCGGTGCTGCCCGCGGGCGTGGATCCGGCGCTGTACGCGCGCCGCGCCGTGGTGACGAAGAAGCTGCGGCCGGTGCCGATCGAGGCGATCGCGCGCGGCTACATCATCGGCAGCGGCTGGAAAGACTACCAGCGCACGGGCCGGGTCAGCGGCATCGCCCTGCCCGATGGCCTGCGCCAGGCCGAGCAGCTGCGCGAGCCGATCTTCACTCCCTCGACCAAGGCCGCGGTCGGCGACCACGACGAGAACATCGACTTCGACACCGCGGTCAAGCTGGCCGGCGCCGACCTCGCCGAACAGGTGCGCGACGCCACCCTGCGCCTGTACAAGCATGCCGCGGCCTACGCGGCCGAGCGCGGCATCCTGGTGGCCGACACCAAGTTCGAGTTCGGCACCGACGCCGATGGCCGCCTGTACGTGATGGACGAGATGCTCACGCCCGACTCCTCGCGCTACTGGCCGGCCGACGAGTACGAGGTGGG
>JAEXTE010000360.1 GCA_023453655.1 Pseudomonadota bacterium | reverse complement strand
CCAGGGTGACCTGCAGCCCCGCGAGCGGCCGCGGCTTGCCGGCGCTGTCCACGCGCAGCAGTTCGAAGCCCGCACTGGCGTTGGCGTCGGTGCCTTCCTTGTCGTCGAACAACGGACGCACCGCGACCAGCGCCTGCGCCGGCCACAGCACCCGACGCAGGCTGCGGTTGACGCTGCGGCCGCCGCTTTCGAAGAGGCTGCCAGACACCACCGCCGCCACCGGGGTCGTCGGCTTGACCTCCTCGGGCAAAGCGATGTCCTGCTCGAGCCTGCCGCGTTCGTCCAGCGTCGCGTCGACGACGTCGCGCGCATCCTTCGGCAGCTGCACGGTCGGATCGCCGAAGAACCAGCCGGGCATGCCGTCGACCGGATGCTGCTCGACCGAGACCGCCAGCCGTGCGGTGAAGCGGTTGCCCGCCGCCGGGGCGCCGTACAGGTAGGCGCCGGTGGCCTGCAGCCGCAGCGGCTGGCCCGGCCGCAGCACCGCGCTTGCCGCATCCAGATCGAGCTTCATCCGCTCGGGCAGGAACTCCTCGATGCGCAGGCGCATGCCCTGCACCGCCTCGCGGCTGGACGGGTCGGTGCGGAACTCCACCTGCCAGCGGCCGGTGGGCGCGTCGGCCGGCACCTGCTTTTCGAAGCTGTAGTAGCCCAGCGCGCCGGCCTGCAGCCGGGTTTCGAAGAATGGCTTGCCGTCGGGCTGCCTGAGCCGCACGAACAGCGGCTGCGCCTTGCCGTCCTTCGCCGCGACCGGGCGTCCGTCGTGGTCGCGCAGCAGCGCCGACACGCGCACCGTCTCGCCGGGGCGGTAGAGATCGCGGCCGGACCAGGCGAACACGTCGAACCAGGCCGACTCGCGCCCGGACACCGCGAACTCCGACAGGTCCAGCGCCGGCTGGTTGAACGGCAGCATCGCCACGTCGTTGCCGCGGCTCGCCACCAGCACGTGTGCGGCGTCGATGGTGTAGTCGGCCAGCGCGTTGCCGTTGCCGTCGGTGGTGGCCTTGTAGATCGTCTCGCCGCGCGCGTCGAGCACCCGCAGTTCGGCGTTGCCGACCGCCGCGCCGTCGTGCAGCGAGGCGGTGTGGACGAACAGCTTGTCCTTGTAGGCGCGGGCGTGCAGGCCCAGGTCGCTGACGGTGAAGTAGGCGGTCTCGAACCTGTCCTCGAACGAGCCCGTGCGCTTCATCACCGCGAAGTACAGGCCGGGCTGCTGCAGTTCGGCGATGTCCTGCAGCGGAAGGTAGGTCAGCACCCGCTCGTTGCGCTCGCCCCCCAGCACGAAGCGGTTGACGTAGACCGGCTCGGCCATCTGCGCCAGCGGGGTGCGCTCGTTCCAGCGGCTGTCGAGCTCCCAGCTGCCGCGGCGTCCACCGCGCTGGAACTCGGAGAAGAATTTCGGCAGCGAGCCCTCGCGCACGCGCAGGAACTCGACGTCCACCTCGGCCACGTTGACCGACACCACCGGCAGCCCGCGCGATTCCCTGGCGGGCAGCACGCTGCCCTGCGAGGCGAAGCCGACCACCGGTTCGAGTTCCCCGGTATAGACCTTTTCTTCCAGAGCGGCCGGTAGCCGGGTGCCGTCGGCCGCGGTCAGTCCGGCGGCGATGCGCAGGGTGTAGTGGTGGTCGGGCTTGACGTGCGGATAGCGCAGCACGGTCCCCGAATCGTCCAGGGTCCAGCTGCTGGGCTCGGCGACCGGCTCGGCGAAGGTGACCAGCCTGTCGAAGTCCTGCGTGCCCACCAGCGGTCGGGAGAACTCCAGCGCGATGGCGAGCCCGTCCCCACCCTGGTCGGGAAAGGCGCGCACCAGCCCGAAGCCCTCGACCTGCTGGCGCTGGGCCTGGATCGCCTCGCCGCTGACCGCAGGCAGCTGTCCACTCTCGTTGCGCTTGCAGGCGGCAAGCGCCAGCAGCAGCAAGCCGAGCAGGACCAGCCCCCGGCCGGCACGTCCCCATGCCCGCCTGCCGACGCGCGCCATCCGTCCCATAGCCCCCTCCGTGCGTTTGCCGGGAAGTATAGTCAGGGCGGATCGCGACGAGCCCGCCCGAGCAGGTGCGCGGTAGTCCACGACGCACTGGGCCAACCCCGAGCGAAGGCAACGGCAAGCGGGTCGCGGCGAGCCGCGTCCCGGTGGCCGTTCTGCGCGCGCGTCGGGGCAGAGTAAGCGTGGATGGCATGCGCGGCACGCCGCGCATCCACGCGAACGCCCGGCACGCTGGGCCGGCCGGACCGCGACTCGACCCTGGCCAAGCGAAAAACGATTCGCGGTCGACAGGACGCGGCGTCGACCCGGGGCCGCAAAGGGCCCATGCACGCCGGATCAAGAAAAAGCCCGCCAATCGGCGGGCTTTTTCCCTACCCCGATGCGCGACCGGGCTCAGGCCTGGGGACGCGCCTCGCCTGCCGCCTCGGTGGCAACCGCGGCTGCACCGTCGTCCTCCTCGAGCGAGGCATCCACGCGCTCGATCGCCTGCAGGCTCTCGCCTTCGCCCAGCCGGATCAGGGTCACGCCCTGGGTGTTGCGGCCGACCTGGGAGATCTCCGAGGCGCGCGTGCGCACCAGGGTGCCGCCGTCGGAGATCAGCAGGACCTCGTGCTGGTTGGACAGCTGGATGGCGCCGACCAGCTTGCCGTTGCGGGCGGTGGTCTGCAGCGCGATCACGCCCTGCGTGCCGCGGCCCTTCTTCGGGTATTCCTCCAGCGGCGTGCGCTTGCCATAGCCGCGTTCGCTGGCGGTGAGGATGTCGCCCTCGCCATCGACCACGACCAGGCTGCACACGCACTCGCCCTCGGCCAGGCGGATGCCGCGCACGCCGGTGGCGGTACGGCCCATCGCGCGCACCGAACCCTCATCGAAGCGCACCGCCTTGCCGTTGCTGGCGAACAGCATCACGTCGCGGCTGCCGTCGGTGAGTTCGGCATTGACCAGGGCGTCGCCCTCGTCGAGGTTGATCGCGATCTTGCCGCGCGCCAGGCGGAAGGCGAACTCGGTGAGCGGCGTCTTCTTGACCGTGCCGTTGCGGGTGGCGAAGAACACGAACTTGTCCGGCTCGTACTCGCGCACCGGCACCACCGCCTGCACCTTCTCGCCTTCCTCCAGCGCGATCCAGTTGATGATCGGGCGGCCGCGCGCGTTCGGGCCGGCGTCGGGCAGCTGGTGGACCGGCAGCCAGAACACGCGGCCGGCGCTGGTGAAGGTGAGCAGCGTGTCGTGGGTGTTGACCAGCCACAGCTGGTCGATGAAATCCTCGTCCTTGGTCGCCGCCGCGTTGCGGCCGCGGCCGCCGCGCTTCTGCGCGCGGTAGGCGGTGACCGGCTGGCGCTTGGCGTAGCCGGCGTGCGAGAGCGTGACCACCACGTCCTCGGGGGCGATCAGGTCGAGGATGTCGAGGTCTTCCTCGCTGGCGCGGATCTCGCTGCGGCGTTCGTCGCCGAACTCTTCCTTGACGTTGCGCAGTTCGGTGCGGATCACCTCCAGCAGCACTTCCGGATCCTCGAGGATCTCGATCAGGCCGCGGATGGTTTCCAGCAGCTGGCGGTACTCCTCGGTGAGCTTTTCCTGCTCCAGGCCGGTCAGGCGGTGCAGGCGCATCTCCAGGATCTGCTGGGCCTGGGTGTCGGTGAGCTGGTAGCCGTCGGCCAGCAGGCCGACGCCCTTGGGCAGGTCCTCCGGGCGCGAAGCCTCGGCGCCGGCCGCCTCGAGCAGCGCGCCCACCAGGCCCGGCTGCCACAGGCGCGCCAGCATGCGCTCCTTGGCGACCGCCGGGTTCTCCGAGGTCTTGATCAGCTCGATCATCTCGTCGATGTTGGCGAGCGCGACCGTCAGGCCCTCGAGGATGTGCGCGCGGGCGCGCGCCTTGCGCAGTTCGAAGATCGTACGGCGGGTCACCACCTCGCGGCGGTGGCGGACGAAGGCCTCGAGGATCTGGCGCAGGTTGAGCAGCTGCGGACGGCCGTCGACCAGCGCCACCATGTTGATGCCGAACACAGACTCCAGCTGGGTCTGGGCGTAGAGGTTGTTGAGCACCACCTCGGCCGAGTCGCCGCGCTTGATCTCGATGTAGATGCGCATGCCGTCCTTGTCGGACTCGTCGCGCAGCTCGCTGATGCCCTCGAGCTTCTTTTCCTTCACCAGCTCGGCGATCTTCTCGATCAGCCGCGCCTTGTTCACCTGGTAGGGGATCTCGGTGACGATGATCGACTCGCGACCGTTGTCGGCCACCTCGACGTCGCACTTGGCGCGGATGCGCACGCGGCCGCGGCCGGTGCG